>JAUZQU010000042.1 GCA_030950835.1 Mariprofundaceae bacterium
GCTAAATATTCTGAAGTCTGATAAAAGCTTAAAAACAGGAATAAAAACCAAACGCCTTAACGCAGGCTGGGATGAGCCTTATCTGTTAAAGCTGCTTTTAAATGGTAAAAGCTGATGCGATTGCCCTAGGGGGTGATTATATCGTCTGAATGGCACTGAAACGAGCATTTCTAATTGTAAAATCGCTCAACTTATGCTATTCTTGCTACCCTGATGGTTGAAAAAAGGAGGCTACCATTGAATTTTACATGGTAGCTCCCTCTTATTCTTACACCTGATAATAGCCGCCATCTATATGAATTCTTGGTTATCTTACCATAGACATAACATATCTGTATCTTGGGTAATATCAAGTTACGCAAGCCCTGTATCTGAGCCTCGCGAAGGCCAAACACTTCACCCCTTGGAACTCGCTGATGTTCGGTTATAATGCCGCCTATGACTGAATTTGCGGTAATTTTACTTTCAGCAGTGCTGGTGAACAACTATGTACTCACTAAATTCCTGGGTATTTGTCCCTTTCTGGGTGTATCAGGCAAGCTTGAAACAGCTATAGGTATGTCCTTTGCTGTGATGTTTGTGATGACACTCGCCTCCACAGCTTCATGGATCATTCAACAGTTGATTTTGATTCCCTTGGATATTGTGTATCTACAAACCGTATTTTTCATTCTGATTATTGCGGCTTTGGTGCAGTTTGTAGAGATGGTGATGCATAAAACAAGCCCTGTATTGTATCAAGGTCTTGGCATATTTTTACCTTTAATTACAACCAACTGCGCGGTTTTGGGTGTCGCCATTTTAAATGTACAACAAGATTATTCATTCTTTTCTTCGGTGCTTTATGGTTTTGGCGCGGCGGTTGGTTTTGCTTTGGTCTTGATTTTATTTGCAGGTTTACGCGAGCGTTTAGAAGGCGCACCTATTCCCCAAGTATTCCAAGGTTCACCCATTTCATTGATTACAGCAGGTATGATGGCGCTGGCATTTATGGGTTTTGCTGGTTTGGTCAAGGTCTAGGGTATCCATCATGGAATTTCTTTACGCAGTAGCAGCTTTTTCCTTGTTGGCCTTGGTCATTGGCGTAGGTTTGGCATGGGCATCATCATATTTCCATGTGCAAGGCGACCCTATTGCCGACAAAATTGATTCTTTATTGCCGCAAACCCAATGTGGACAATGTGCTTATCCTGGTTGCAGACCTTATGCCAATGCCGTGGCAGCAGGTGAAGCGGATGTGAACCACTGCGTACCTGGTGGTGAGCGTACGATGTTGGAAATTGCCGATTTGATGGGTGTGCAACCTAAAGACGTGGAAGAGGAAGAAGCTGTACCTGTGGTGGCATTTATTCGTGAAGATGAGTGCATTGGCTGCACATTATGTATCAAGGCTTGCCCTGTAGACTGTATTATTGGTGCGCCAAAACAATACCACACCATCATCACCGACCACTGTACAGGATGTACATTATGTTTAGAACCTTGCCCAGTGGATTGCATTGATATGTTAGAAAAACCTGAATTACTGGAGCATTGGTCTTGGCCTGTGCCCGGCACACGCCGCGCCGCGCTTGGCGAAGAGCGCAAACAACAACACGAG
Organism: Mariprofundaceae bacterium; assembly: GCA_030950835.1. Taxonomy (GTDB): domain Bacteria; phylum Pseudomonadota; class Zetaproteobacteria; order Mariprofundales; family Mariprofundaceae; genus Ghiorsea. The sequence continues at coordinate 1,601 of JAUZQU010000042.1, forward strand.
CCTTATCATGTTTGATATTTTTGAGCAGTTAAAACAAACCTTTACAGGTGAATCAGGGCATGGTTTTAGTGGTGGTATTCATCCGCTACAAAACAAACGTACGGCAAGCCAAAATATCATCACTTGCCCATTACCACCGCTGTTGATTCACCCCATGAAACAACATATTGGTGAAGCCTGCCAACCTTTGGTCAAGATTGGTGATCACGTATTACGCGGACAAAAAATCGCAAAATCACAGGGCTACCTTTCCGTACCCATCCATGCTTCGACCTCAGGTAAAGTGATTAAAATTGAAGATCATGCCATTCCACATCCTTCGGGTTTGGGCATGCCTTCCATTTTCATTGTACCTGACGGCTTGGATGCAGCCGACGAATCCATACATCCTATGCCCAATTATCGCAGTGTCGATGCAGTGGAGCTGCGCGAACGCATTCGTTATGCAGGTTTAGCAGGTTTGGGTGGCGCTGTATTCCCAACATTCATCAAACTGGTGCAAGACAAACAACATCCCATTGATGTGGTAGTATTGAATGGTATTGAGTGTGAACCTTGGTTGACCAATGATCATCAGCTGATGCTTGAAAAGTCACATGAAATCATCAGTGGTATGGACATTATCATGCATATGGTGGAAGCCAAGCAAGGTATTATTGCCATTGAAGACAACAAACCTGATGCCGCACTGGTCATGCAAAATACTTTAACAGAAATGGGTTTGGATCAACAGATTCGCCTACAAGTATTACCTACTAAATACCCACAAGGTGGCGAAAAACAGCTGATTCAAAGCCTCACAGGTAAACAAGTGCCAGCAGGTCGTTTGCCTATTCATATTGGTGTATTATCGCAAAATGTCGGTACCAGCAAAGCCATTTATGATGCTGTATGTTTGGGTGAGCCCATCACCGAACGCGTGATTACGGTCAGTGGTGATGCCTTGGCAAAACCCAACAATATGCGGGTACGCCTAGGCACACCCATGCGCTTTTTGCTGCATCAATGTGGCTTAGAAAGCTTGGATGATATTCGTCTCATTCATGGTGGACCTATGATGGGGGAATTGATGCGTTCTGCGGATATTCCTGTGGTCAAAGGCAGTAATGGTGTGTTGGCGATGTGGGATAAAAGCGTGAAACAAGCGCACCATGAAGAAGAGCCCTGTATTCGTTGCGGTGATTGTGGTGAAGTTTGCCCTGCTGGTTTGATGCCCAATTTGTTGGCAAATCATTGTAAACAAGAGCAGTTTGACAAAGCTGAAGATTATAACCTCTTTGATTGTATTGAGTGTGGTGCCTGTAGTTATGTTTGTCCTTCACATATCCCTTTGGTGCATTACTTTCGCTTTGGTAAAGGGCAGGTTGCCCAAATTAGGCGTGAAAAAACCTTTGCCGATGAATCTCGCGCGCGTTCGGACTCCAGAGAGTTACGCATTGCCAAAGAAAATGCCGCCAAAGAAGAGAAACGTCGTGTGGCGCGTGAGAAAAAAGAAGCTAGAGCTGCTGAGGCTGCCAAAAAAGCAGCTGCAGAAGCCGCCGCAACAGAATCTGAAACCACTTCAAGTGCTGAAAAAGAAGAGGGTCAACCATGATATTCTTAAGCTCGCCGCACCAGCATAGCGGCAACAGCATCCAGTTGACCATGTTATCGGTGATCATTGCTTTGTTGCCAGCGAGCATGGTCAGTGTGTATTTATTTGGTTGGTTGGCAGCATTATTGATTACATTTTGTATTTCAGCTTGCCTACTCACCGAATATATCTGTTTGAAAGTAATGCAGCAAAACATGAAACGGCTGTGGGATGGCTCTGCTGCTTTAACAGGTCTGTTATTGGCCTTGGTTTTGCCTGCCTCAGTACCGTGGTGGATGGCGCTGTTCGCTTGTGTCTTTGCCATTTTGATTACCAAACAACTCTACGGCGGTTTAGGTCACAACTTATTTAACCCTGCATTGGCAGCACGGGTAGTGCTATTGATTTCATTTCCTCTGCACATGACCGTTTGGATTATCCCCATGCCTGCTGAAGGGGTGTTGGATTTATACAACTTCTCCCTGTGTTTCACCTTCTTTTTCTTTGGACCTGAAGCTATTCAACAAACATGGGATGCCATCACTATGGCTAGCCCCTTGGGTTATGTGAAAACCGAGTTAAGCCGAGGTGTTCCTGTCCATGAAGCCTTAAATACTTACCAATACTCCACTTTAAACGCCTTTATTGGTCGTGAAGCGGGCAGTTTAGGTGAAACCAGTGCTTTGGCATTGTTGATTGGTGGTATTTGGTTGATTGCACGGCGCACCATTTCTTGGCACATCCCCTTATCATACTTATGCACAGTGGCACTGCTGGCATTGGTTTTTAATGCCATTAACCCTGATCTCTATGCCCCACCATTGTTTCATTTGCTTGCAGGCGGACTGATGTTGTGTGCCTTTTTCATGGCAACTGACCCTGTATCATCCCCGTCATCCAGCATTGGTAAAATTGTCTTTGGTGTGGGTTGTGGGGTGTTGACTTGGGTGATTCGCACCTATGGCAACTATCCTGAGGGTGCGATGTTTGCAGTGATTTTGATGAACTGCGCTGTGCCTTTGATTGACTATTATTTTCGTCCTCGCGTCTATGGTAAAACAAGGAAAAAAGGATGAAATTCGACAAAAACCAACAACAAACTGCGCTGGCATTGTTCTTTGTCGCCTTGTTCTCTGCCTCTTTATTGGCACTGGTCAACAACATCACCAAAGAACCCATCGCCCAAGCTGAACGTCAAGCTTTGCACCAAGCTTTAGCCCAAGTATTGCCCCAACACCATAATGATGCCTTAGAAGATGTCTTCCTTTTACCCTTAGCCGATAAAAGTAACCAACAAGTCTTCCCTGCTAAGGATAAACAAGGAAAAACCCTCGCCTTTGCTTGGCAACAAATTGCACCTGACGGTTATTCAGGCACGATTAAAATTCTGATGGGTGTAAACATACGCGGTGAAGTGGTGGCGATTCGCATCACCAAACACCTTGAAACTCCGGGGTTGGGCGATGCGATTACGAAAAACCAGCAATGGTTAAACAGTTTTTCGCACAAAACAACCAGCAATACCCGTTGGGCAGTGAAAAAAGATGGTGGTGATTTTGATCAATTTACGGGTGCAACCATCACACCCAGAGCCGTTGTTCAAGCAGTGCATGAAGGTTTATTGTTATTTCAGCAATATCAACAAAGTATGCTAAAGTTAAGTCAAAAGATTAAAACTACAGGCTAATACACCCCTTTAGTATTCACTTTCACCCTTGGCTTTCATCGTTCATGCTTACAATACCCTTACAACAGATCCGTTTTATGGCTCTTTTATATAGCCAAGTTTTTACAAATCGCCTTACTTGCTTCAGACTTGTTCAGCGCATAAATATGTAGACCCGGCGCACCTTGATCCAATAAATCTTGTGCTTGTTGACTCGCCAAGTCGATACCCATCTGTTTGGTGCTATCTAGGTCTTCGCTTATAGGTTGCATTTTTTGCTGTAACCAATCTGGAATACTCGCACCACACATCGCCGAAAAACGCACGATTTGGGCATAGTTAGCAATCGGCATAATGCCAGGGATAATCGGAATCGTAATACCCATCTTATCCGCTGCTTCACGAAAGCGATAATAATGCGCATTATCAAAGAAATATTGGGTTACCGCAGCAACTGCACCCAAATCTTGTTTCATTTTCAAGTATGTCAAATCATCATGCACACCACCTGTAGATTCAGGGTGTCCTTCTGGATACGTGGCAACGGCTACTGAAAAATCTTGCTGCTGACGCACAAATTCAAGCAAGTCCGTAGCATAAGAAAAACCACCTGCAACAGCTTGAAATGTACTGCTTCCTTCTGGTGCATCACCGCGTAAAGCAAGGATATTTTCTATGCCCGAAGCCTTATAATTCCCCAACAGTTCAGTGATGTTATCCGCAGTTGAACCGACACAGGTTAAATGTGCCATGGGCTCTAATTTGGTCTCTTTTTTGATGCGCTCAACAATACGCCGCGTACGATCTTGCGTTGAACCACCTGCACCGTAAGTCACTGAAACAAAAGATGGTTCTAAAGGACTTAACTCCTGAATACACTGCCATAAATTGGCTTCGCCTTGGTCTGTTTTGGGCGGAAAAAACTCAAACGAAATCGATGGTTTTTTTTGTTTTAAAATATCAATAAGTTTCATGTTATAGTTTTGGTACCGTCACACCAGTTTGTTTCATATATTTACCTGCACGGTCAGCATACGAAGTTTCACACACTTCATCAGACTCAAAAAATAGAAATTGCGCCACACCCTCATTGGCATAAATTTTAGCCGGTAAAGTGGTGGTATTGGAAAATTCTAGCGTCACATGTCCTTCCCATTCAGGCTCAAGGGGAGTGACATTAACAATAATACCACAACGCGCATAGGTGGATTTACCAAGGCAAATAGTCAGCACATTACGCGGAATTTTAAGGTATTCTACTGTGCGGGCAAGGGCAAACGAGTTGGGAGGGATGATACAAACATCTGCTTGCACATCGACAAATGAGCTGGGGCAAAAGTTTTTAGGGTCAACAATGGCAGAGTTGATGTTGGTAAACACCTTAAACTCATTTGAACAACGCACATCATAACCATAAGAGGAAAGACCATACGAAATCACGCCTTCACCATCAGCATTTTTCTTGATTTGACCATCCACAAATGGCTCAAGCATATTCTGCTCTTGCGCCATCTTACGAATCCAACGATCTGATTTAATTGCCATGTTTTCCTCACCTGCTTATTGTAAAATGAATGCGAAACATGCTGATTTACGCAGCTTTGTCACGCATCAACAAAAATAACCACGCCAAGCTTGATTATAAGCGCAAAAAAGACGGGTTGAACACTGCTCTAAACAACATACCACAGTAAAATGTAATACGTTTCCTTTACATATACATGCCACCATTTACATGCAGCACTTGCCCTGAAATATAAGCCCCACCATCACCAGCCAAAAACAATACCGAAGCCGCAATGTCTTCAGGCGAACCCAAACGACCCAAAGGAATGCGTGTTTCCAGTGATTTCTTGGCATCTTCGCCAAGTTCATCTGTCATGGCTGTAGCAATAAAACCAGGGGCAATCGCATTGACGGTAATGCCGCGCGAACCCACTTCTTGTGCCAGAGAGCGTGTCATCGCATCAATGCCACCTTTGGAAGCACAATAATTGATTTGACCAGGGTTACCCATAGAAGAAACCACCGATGAGATGTTGATAATACGCCCAAAACGCGCCTTCATCATCGGTTTTAAGGCCGCTTGCGAGGCATAGAATACGGATGATAGGTTGGTATCAATCACAGCATTCCAGTCATCAGCTTTCATGCGCATGGCTAAACCATCTTTGGTAATACCAGCATTGTTGACCAACACATCCAAACGCCCAAAATGTTTGGCAACCCCTTGCACAAAGGCTTTTACCGCAGCGCTATCGGTCACATCAACCACATGCGCTTCAACCTCAGCACCCAAGGCGCGAAGTTTTTCAGCCGCAGCGTTCACGGTTGCTTCACGCGTGGCACAAATGGCCAAGTTATAACCTGCTTTAGCCAAGCCTTCTGCCACTGCAAAACCAATACCACGGCTTGCACCTGTAACAATCGCTACTTTTTGTTCACTCATGTTGACTCCCCTTCTGTTTCACTTGCAGCAATCGCTTGATCCAGCAAATCCGAAGTCAAAACCGATGCAACTTTGATATTTTTATCCACACGGCGCACCAAACCAGCCAATACTTTACCCGGCCCCATTTCCACCGCAGCACTAACACCTTGCGCACTCAGCTGCTGCACAGTTTCTGTCCAACGCACAGGTGAAATCAATTGCTCAACCAAAGCAGCACGAATATCAGCAGCCTCCGTCAAAGTAGTCGCCCGCGCATTGCTCCACACAGGACAAACAGGCACATTGACGGTAATTCCAGCCAGTTTTTCCTGCATAGCATCTGCCGCATCTTGCATCAAAGGCGTATGCGATGGCGCACTCACAGCCAAAGGCAAAGCACGCTTTGCACCTGCTTCTTTGGCAGCAAGCATCAAACGCTCAACCGCCGCAGCATGCCCTGCAACCACCAGTTGCCCTGGGCAATTAAAATTAGCCGCCCATACTTTGCTAACATCATCGGAAACCTGCCCACACAAATCAGTAATCACCACATCATCAAGCCCAATAATTGCCGCCATTTTACCCACGCCAGCAGGCACTGCCTTGCTCATGACTTGCCCACGAAAAGCAACCAAAGCAACCGCATCCGCAAACTCCAAAGCACCGGCCGCAACCAAAGCAGAATACTCACCCAAACTATGCCCTGCCACTTGGCTAGGCATCAAACCACCACGCTCTGTCCACAAACGCGCCAAAGCAGTAGAAGCCGTCAACAATGCTGGCTGGGTATATTCCGTCTGATCAAGCTTAGTTTCAGCATCTTCTGACACCAAAGCAGCCATGTCATAACCCAAAACATCCGATGCCTCTTGAAAAGTATCAGAAACTACCGTTTCAGCAGCAATAAAGTCTGCCAACATGCCCTTGGACTGTGACCCCTGCCCCGGAAAGAAAAAAACAACATCAGAACTCATTATAAACCTCTTTAATCATACATATTTAAATTTTTAGTTTGCCTACACGCTTACACAACGGAATAGCTAATTGCGCAACAAAAGCCCTTCTCTCTGATTTGCTTATGTCTCGTCATAAGTTTAAGAACCAGTCTTTATCAAGAGTTACTTTCTCAACCATTTCTGTTTTTACGCCTAAGCTCAAATTCTTTAATTTTTCAGCAAGGCTTTCCCCATCAATTAGATCTACTGGAGGAGCGCCATCTCTTGAGGCTTCTTTAATTGCTGCTGGTGTAAAAGTACCTGTTGTAATAAACAAGCCTTTGTCTGCTCGCCCCACCATGGCACCACGAAAATCTCGAATAGCACCTGAAGAAACAGAACCTTGGTATTTTTTGCATTGAAAAATAACATGAAAACTCATTAAACCATTAATTCTAGCAATACCTTTGCCATCAATTCCACCATCATTCGTTTTGCCAGTTACTTCTACCTGAACAAAACCTGATTCCCTCAGCAGCCGCTGAGTAAGCCTTTCAAATGCATCAGGGCTGATTTCTTGAGTAAGAAGATGGTGAAGATCTTCTCTCCATGCTTTTACTTCTTCTGGCGTATCATTTTCAGATTTATTCTTTTTTGATTGAGGATTCTTTTTATCCAACTGTCGGACATACCTTAAAACTTCTGCTGCCGTTACTTTTGTTTCTTCTTTCCCTTTCTGTGTAAGAGCCCAAATTCCTCTACTTGAGTTTTCAAGAAAACCATATTTTCTTAAATATGTTCTTGCCCACGCCAGCCTATATGCAACTTCTGTTTGATTACTTTTCTCAGGGTTATGAGGGACTGAAAGAAACTCATCTCCAATTTCTTCTAGTTCTACAACTTTATCATAGATTTCATCAATGGAACCTGACCCACCAAGATTATTAAGTGCATTTAGTAATGGATTCATTAATAAATCAAATGTTGGCATACTTTTCATATGATTCCTCTTAGGGTGAAATCTTGCTCAAATACGTAGCACGCTAGATATGGTGTATAGAGAAATACCAACGTCAGCGAAGTTAAAAAGTTATTTCGACCAACGGAGCAAATTTGCGCCCCAGGCAAATCCACCAGCAAAGGCTTCCAGCAACAATAGTTGCCCTGTTTGAATATTGCCTTTTCTGTATAAGTCATTGAGTGCCAAGGGTACGGATGCTGCTGAGGTGTTGGCGTGTTTTGCTACGGTGATTGAAATTTGATCGGTGCTCATTTTTAATTTCTTGGCTGTGGCATTTAAGATGCGGATGTTTGCTTGGTGTGGTACTAACCAGTGCAAATCTTCTTTGCAAAGGTCATGTTTGCCCAATACTTCATCCACCACTTCACCAAGCTTGGTCACGGCAAAACGAAAAACTTCATTGCCCTTCATCGACACCGCCGCTACACCTGCGGCATCGGTGTTCATATCCAATCTTGCCCTGTCATTGTTGGGGCTTGCACCTGGATGTGCATGTTGTGCCATCAATAAATCGCGGTATGAACCATCACAATGCAACACCGAACCAAGTATGCCATGTTCAGCATCCTTGTATTCCAAGACCACCGCACCAGCACCATCGCCAAACAACACACAAGTATTTCTATCTGACCAATCGACAATACGGCTCATGGATTCCGCACCAATCAGCAGCACACGTTTAAACATGCCGCCTTTCATCATACCATCAGCTTGGGCTAAACCATAAACAAAACCAGAACATACCGCTTGAATATCCCAGCAAGGAAAACCTTTGCCGCCCAATTTGTGTTGCACCATGCTGGCAGTGGAGGGAAAGACCATATCAGGGGTAGTGGTCGCTACAATCACGGCATCAATATCATGCACCGTCAAACCAGCATCGTCCAAAGCTTGTTGTGCGGCTTGGGTTGCCAAGTCTGAAGTGCCTTGATTTTTATCAATAATATGACGTTGGGTAATGCCTGTGCGCTCGCGAATCCAATCATCGGAAGTATCGACAATCGTTGCCAGCTCATCATTGCTCATGATGCGCTCAGGCAAATAGCCACCCACACCAACGATATGTGTACTAAAACTCATGAAGATGCCTCTACCATTGCATTCATACTTTCAATTGTGCGCGCAATCAAATCAGCTTCGACTTCGCGAATCGCCACTTCAATCGCACAAGCATAACCACGCACATCTGCGCCGCCGTGACTTTTTACCACAATACCGTTTAAACCCAACAAAGGTGCGCCATTGTGTTCGCTGGGATGAAGCGCACTTTTGACACGTTTCAAGGCTTTGCGCGACAACAATGCGCCTGCTTTGGCAGTCAAACTGGAAGTTAATTCCCTTTTAATCGTATCCAGCATCAATTTTGCTACGCCTTCCATGGTTTTCAGGGCAATATTACCCACAAAACCATCGCAGACCACCACATCGACCCTGTCCGAAAACAAGTCAGTGCCTTCAACATTGCCGATAAAGTTTAAATTCGAAGCTTTCAAGATAGGCGCAGCCGCTTTGACTACATCTGTACCTTTACCTTCTTCCGAACCTACATTAAGCAAGCCAACACGCGGCGATTCCATGCCTTCAGCAGCTTGCAAATAGCAGCTTCCCATCACAGCAAGTTGCACCAAATGTTCCGAAGAACAATCAATGTTTGCCCCAATATCCAAGAAAAACGTGCCGCCATCTGCAGCAGGAATCATCGAAGCCAAGGCAGGTCTATCAATGCCAGGCAATGTTTTAAGAATTAATTTTGAAATGGCCATCAATGCGCCAGTATTACCCGCACTCACCAAGGCATCCCAATCACCATCACGCACTGCTCGCGCAGCCACATGGATGGAAGATTGTTTCTTCCTACGCACCGCAAGCGCAGGCGAATCATCCATCGCTATCACTTCGCTGGCAGGCACAAGTTCAACTTGCGAGGTCAAACCACGGGTCGCCAGCGCTGGCTCAAGCACTTCCACCAAACCACAAACGCCAAACTTCGCCTTACAAGAAGACGAAGCCAGTATTTGCTTTAAAGCATCGAGTACAACATCAGGAGCACCATCACCACCATGTCCATCGAGCAAGATACGGGGATTTTTTTGTGCAGCAGACTGCTCCACTGATGGATCAGGCTTAGGCATTAAGCTTCCGCTGTAGCCACAACCTCACGACCTTTATAATGTCCACAGCTTTGGCAAACATAATGCGGACGATGCATTTCGCCACACTCTGTGCATTCGCTCATGCCAGGTATTTTAATAGTATCATGCGACCTACGCATATTACGTTTTGAGGCACTGGTTTTTCTCTTTGGTACAGCCATGTCATACTCCTTTCGTTATCACAACGAAACAAATTCACGCTTTCGCGATTTTTTTAGCCCAACAACCTTAAGTCGTTAAGCATCAAACTTTAAACCCTGCAATGCAGCAAACGGATGATCTTCACGTTTACCATGGCAATCACACTTGCCATCATTCAAATTCACACCACATTGCTGGCATAATCCTTTACAATCTTCTGAACACACTACCATAGGCCGCCAAGCCAACCAAAATTGCTCGCGCAACACATCCAGCATATCCATTTCACCCGGTGGCGACAACAACTCCACCTCAGAAACTTCACCCTCTTGCTCAAGGTGTGCTGGGTCTCCAAAGGCAAAGCTCAACTGCACATCCTGCTGCATCAACATAGGAAAATTGACGTTACAACGCCCACATTGTCTAGGCACTTGCATCTGCCACTTTCCAACCAACTCAAACACACCCGCAGACGGCAACAGGCTTCCTTTCCACGAAAAATCACCCAACAATGACCCATTTTTCAGCAATTCAGCAAAACTTTCATCCGCGAAATCCGCCAAGGGAATGTTGACATCCCAATGGCGACCAGTATTGGCAAGCGCTTGAAGTGTAAAGGTAAATTTATCACTACCATGCTTCATCAAGGCTCCATACCACTGCTTTTTTGTCCATCATCTACTGCAAAAAGAAGACGCATTATGGATGGCGAAAGATAATGGTCAAGCATCAGTCCTCACTTTAAAATAAAACATGCAACAGTTCAGCATCCATCATACATACTGCCCTTTCCCATCGCACCGCAGTTGCCGCTTAAACCTTGGGCTGAACAGCCTGTTTGCTCCAACACCGTAGCCTGCGATTAGGCAAGCCTCCATATCTTTGACGGGAAGAACCATGCAGAACACGCAGCCTTTATGCCCTCACATGTACACCTCACATCAACGCATGAATATTCTCAAGAATCTAACAGGAAACTTGCCCCTCAATCAGCCACATACATCAGGCAATCATTCTATTGGCTTACTTATCCAGTCTTGGATAGCTAACGAACTGCATGAGGCTCTGGAGAAAATCAGCCGTCCCTCTCTATGCTTTGGCAAGCTGTTTTACACAATAGATACTTCAATCTTTCGACCGAGTACTGAAGCAAACTTTTCCAAAGTTGATAGTTTTATATCTTCTGAGTGGTTCTCCATTCTTGAAATAGCTGATTTCTTGGTATGCAGCCTTATAGCTATCTCTTCTTGCGTTAAACCTGAAGCCTCTCTGGCTTGGCGAAGGAGAGCGCCAATCTTGAAAGATTGATAACCTTCCTCAAAATTCTTGTCGAAGTCAGCATCTGCAGACCTTCTGTTGCCAATATATTTTTGTAAGTCACTCATATGATCCTCCTGTTCAAGTAGTCCTGTTTTCTTGTTTCAGCGGTATGAATTTCTCTACTAGGTGTTTTTTGCGTTTTCTTTTGAAAGGCATGGTTTAAAATCACCAAGTTACCACCATCTAAAAAACCGAGAAGTCGAAAAATATTATTCCCTACTTGTACGCGTACTTCCCAAATATCATCCGTATTCACAAGCTTCTTAAAATATTTCGTAGGCACAAAATCCATTTCTTCAATAAGTTGAAGCGTCCATGCTACTTTTTGTACCTGCTTTCCTGATAGGGAGTCCAAAAATACTTCAATAGGGCAATCGCCAGATTCAAGTTTATAAAACTTTATCTCTCTCATACGTCAAGGTTAACCTACAAGTTAACTTTTTGCAATGCTCACTACAGGCTAACAACGCTGTAAATGGGTGCGGTATTTTTGGCTGCTGATTGAATGTTTCATCACAGAAAAAAGGGGCTATGTTGTGCTATCAGCTTGGGTTCAGTCCGTACAACTGGA
>JAUZQU010000043.1 GCA_030950835.1 Mariprofundaceae bacterium
ATCACCCAAAGAGAATGATACATCATAGGCTTTCATGATTTCGCATATTTCTTCGAAGTGGGTATATAAGAAGTTCTCTTGGTGATGCGACAAGCACCATTTTGCCATAATCGAACCACCACGCGAGACTATGCCTGCCAAACGTTTCGCTGTAAGCGGCACATAACGCAGCAATACACCAGCATGAATGGTGAAATAATCCACACCTTGTTCAGCTTGTTCAATCAAAGTATCACGGAAGATTTCCCATGTTAAATCTTCTGCTACACCATTTACTTTTTCCAAAGCTTGATAAATCGGCACCGTACCAATCGGTACCGCAGCATTACGAATAATCCATTCGCGGGTTTCATGGATATTTTTACCCGTAGATAAATCCATGATGGTATCCGAGCCCCAGCGGGTCGCCCAAGTCATTTTGTCCACTTCTTCTTCAATCGAGGAGCCCAAGGCAGAGTTACCAATGTTGCCATTGATTTTAACCAAGAAGTTACGCCCGATAATCATAGGCTCAAGCTCAGGGTGATTGATGTTGGCAGGGATAATCGCCCGACCACGCGCCACTTCATCACGCACAAATTCAGGGGTAATGACATGTGGAATGCTGGCACCAAAGCTTTCGCCAGGGTGTTGTTTGGTGATTTCGCGCAAGTGGTCACGTTTTTGGTTCTCACGAATGGCTACATATTCCATTTCAGGGGTAATGATGCCTTGGCGCGCATAGTGCATTTGCGATACATTTTTGCCTACTTTGGCTTTGCGTGGCTGTTTCATATGCTCAAAACGCAAATGATCAATGCTTTCGTCATCACGGCGCTCATTGCCGTATGTTGAAGATAATCCTGTTAAAGGTGCGGTGTCTTGGCGCTCTTCCACCCAAGCTGTGCGCACATCGGGTAGACCTTTTTGCAAATCCAACTCAACTTCAGGGTCAGTGTAAGGGCCAGAAGTATCATAGACGAGAATCGGCGGATTTTTTTCTACACCTTTTTTGAGTGTAGTATCAGCCAAGCTAATTTCGCGCATGGGAACGCGAATATCAGGGCGTGAACCTTGAATGTATACCTTCTTTGAGCTCGGATAAGGCTGACGTGCTTCTTGGTAGCCTGAACTCGCTTGAATGGATGCACCTGATGATGATTCTGACATATATTTTAAACCTCTTTCTGCAAAATGAGGCGCAAGCCTACGCATTTTTAAAGAAATATATAGGCTATAACTTCTCCCTTGCAGCAACATGGGCGCTGTGCAGACTAGCGCGCACTTTATAAGCTTGAGGGGTGATGGGATGATGATGTTAAGACAAGTGATATTGGTGTTGCTGCTGTGTTTAGGTGCAAACACGGCATGTGCAGCAGAAATGGGTGCTGTGGATGCTTTATTTGGGCAAGTGAATGGTTACTTGGCGGCATTTCTCTTTCAAGATGTATTTTTTGGTAGTATTGCTGGGGGCGAAATGCCATTTATTGTGGCTTGGCTGATTGTGGGCTCGGTATATATGACGTTTCGCTTTGGCTTTATCAATGTGCGCATGATGGGGCATGCTTTTGCTGTGATTCGTGGTAAATATCAATCGGCAAGTGATAAGGGCGAGGTAACACCATTCCAAGCTTTGACTACCGCGCTTTCGGCGACAGTGGGTTTGGGTAATATCGCTGGGGTAGCGATTGCGATTATTATTGGTGGGCCAGGTGCGATTGTGTGGATGATTATTGCGGGTTTCTTTGGTATGACTGCCAAGTTTACCGAAGTAACGCTGGGGCAAATGTACAGGGTGACACGTCCAGATGGGCGTTTGATGGGCGGGGCGATGGAATACCTTTCGCAAGGTTTGGCTGAAAAAGGTATGGCAGGTTTGGGCAAAAGTTTAGCGGTGTTGTTTGCTATATTATGTGTATTGGCTTCTTTGGGTGGTGGTAATGCCTTCCAAGTATCCCAAGCTTTGGGTGCTGTGCAGATGGAAGTTGCCTTTTTTGCTGATTATCCGATTGTTTTTGGTTTAATCATGGCAACGGTGGTGGCTTTTGTGATTATTGGCGGCATTAAACGCATTGCCCATGCCGCAGAAGCGATTGTGCCAACGATGGTGATGATTTATTTAGCGGCTTGTTTGTGGATTATCATGGCAAACATGACGGCAGTGCCTGAGGCTTTGGCGGTCATTTGGCATGGTGCGTTTTCCTTGGAAGCAGGCTTTGGGGCGTTGATTGGGGTGATTGTACAAGGCTTTAAGCGGGCAGCATTTTCCAGTGAAGCTGGCATTGGTTCAGCCGCGATTGCGCATTCGGCAGCGGCAGTGAAATACCCTGTTCGCCAAGGCATGGTGGCTTTGTATGAACCATTTATTGATACCATTGTGATTTGTACCATGACGGCTTTGGTGATTGTGATTACAGGGGTGTACAATGCGCCTGAACATGCAGCTTTGGTGGACGCCAAACAAGGAGCAGCCTTAACTTCAGCGGCTTTTGGCTCGGTGATTCCTTGGTTTACCAGTATTTTATCCTTATCGGTGGTATTGTTTGCTTTTAGCACCATGATTTCATGGTCGTATTATGGGGAACGTTGCTGGACGTATGTCTTTGGTGAGCAGTTTTCTATGGTTTATAAAGTGATGTTTTTAAGCTTTATTGTGCTGGCGACTTTGGGTAGTGCGGGTAATATCCTTGATTTCAGTGATTTGTTGTTGCTGGCGATGGCGTTGCCTAACTTTGTGGCGTTGTACATGCTGCAAGATAAAGTGGCGGATGCCTTGAAAGCATATTTGACGAAATTGAAGTCAGGCGAGATGGATAAAGAGGTGGAGAAGTCTTGATTGTAGGCAAAAAGCTTGCCAAAGTTAAAAAGTCACGTTAGAAGCCGCCTTGAAATTCGATTGTTACACTTGATTGGGAGGACATTATGTCTGCAGAAATTGAAGAGAAAATCATTAAAATTGTTGCGGATCAGTTAAATGTTGATTTAAGTGAAATCAACTCTGATTCATCATTTGTGGATGATTTAGGTGCCGATTCGTTGGATACCGTTGAGCTTGTGATGGCGTTTGAAGAGGAATTTGGTGTTGAGATTCCTGATGAAGATGCAGAAGGCATCCAAAGCGTACAAAATGCGATTGATTATGTCGCAGCAAAATCGGACTGATTGATGAATAAACGCGTTGTTGTCACTGGTGTAGGGCTTGTTACTCCACTGGGTACAGGCACTGAAAAAACATGGAATAACCTGATTGAAGGCAAGTCTGGCATTGCGCGTATTTCGCGTTTTGATGCCGAAGCTACTGGCATGGCTTGTACGATTGCAGGGGAAGTTCGTGACTTTGATGTCAGCGCGTTCATCAATAAAAAAGATGCACGAAAAATGGATACATTCATCCATTATGGTGTTGCCGCAGCAGATTTAGCACTCCAACATTCGGGTTTAGAAATTACCGATGAGAATGCTGAACGTGTTGGTGTGGCGATAGGTTCGGGCATTGGTGGCATGCCTGCCATTGAAAAGACTTTACGTGCTTATGAAAAAGGTGGCGCGCGCAAGATTTCGCCATTTTTCATTCCTATGACCATTATCAACATGGTATCGGGTTGGGTGTCTATGTTGACGGGTGCAAAAGGCCCGAACACTGCCACCGTAACCGCTTGTGCCACAGGAACACATGCCATTGGTGATGCCTTTGAAATGATTGCTAGGGGTGAAGCAGATGCCATGATTGCAGGTGGTGC
Organism: Mariprofundaceae bacterium; assembly: GCA_030950835.1. Lineage (GTDB taxonomy): Bacteria > Pseudomonadota > Zetaproteobacteria > Mariprofundales > Mariprofundaceae > Ghiorsea. The sequence goes on from JAUZQU010000043.1 coordinate 3,720, forward strand.
TGAAGCATGTATTTGTGAGTTGGCAGTGGGTGGTTTTTCGGCTGCTCGTGCTTTGTCTACGCGTAATGATGAGCCTGAATTGGCTTCTCGTCCTTGGGATGATGCTCGTGATGGTTTTGTCATGGGTGAAGGCGCTGGTGTGTTGGTCTTGGAATCATTAGAGACTGCGCAAAAGCGTGGCGCAACCATATTGGCTGAAGTAGTGGGTTATGGTATGTCAGGTGATGCTTATCACATGACTTCACCAGCACCAGAAGGCGAAGGTGGCGGTCGTTGTATGTTGGCAGCGTTAAAAGCAGCCAAGCTTAACCCTGAAGATGTGGATTATATCAATGCACATGGCACATCTACACCTATGGGTGATTTGTGTGAAACCCAAGGCATTAAGAATGTGTTTGGTGAACATGCTAAAAAACTCATGGTATCATCTTCAAAATCGATGACAGGACACTTACTTGGTGCTGCTGGTGGTATCGAAGCGGCATTTTCAGTATTGGCAGTGCATAACAGCATTGTGCCGCCTACGATTAACTTGGAGAACCCAAGCGAAGGTTGTGATTTGGACTATGTACCCAATACGGCGCGTGATGTGAATATTGATGTGGCGATTTCCAATTCCTTTGGTTTTGGTGGTACAAACGCATCAGTGATTGTGCGTAAGTTTCAATAATAGCAACCCATAACAACAGATATTCAACTTTATACCCGAACATTACACAGAAAGGTTGAAAACCATGCAGGTTTTCAGCTTAAACAAGTCGCTGCTGAACAATGTGCAGCCTTGCTTGAAGACCCTAAGGGTTCGGGTCGTCAGTTTGTAGTTTCTACAGCGGGTCAGTCTTATGTTTTAGATGATGTGGCAGCTGCACCAAAGTTTTTTGCCGCTTGGCAAGCTGACTTACAAGATGTCCATTCAAATAAGCAAACAAACAATCAAGCAAATAAGCAAACAACGCCTTCGCAAGTCGATGTTGCATCAGCTTTTCCCACAATTAAACATCTTTTTTATGTAGCTTATGAAACCGCTGCTGTATTTGAATCTTTGCCTGCACCCAAAACAAAAGCCGATGGTGGTTTAATTTGGCGACATCAACCCCAATGGTGCGTGTGTTTTGATGTCGATGCTGACACGGTTTACCTTTCATCCACTGCCTCAGTAGCAGAGCTGGATATGTTGCAAGAGATGCTGGATATATCCAGCGGTATTACAGCCGATACAGCAGGGAAACCACTGCAAATACCATCCCCCCATATCGTTCAGGAAGACTATACTCAAGCAGTTGAGCAGGTGAAACATTATATTCGTCAAGGTGATGTGTTTCAGGTAAATATTGCACGTTTTTGGCAAACAAAATGCAACAAAGAAGATGTGAATGCGCTTTATACTAAGTTAAGGTCAGTAAACCCCGCGCCATTTGCTTGTTTTGTACAAGCGGGTGATTTGACGATTATCTGCGCTTCTCCAGAGCGTCTTTTTTCTATTTCTGCACAAGGTAAAGTGTCCACACGCCCCATTGCAGGCACCCGAAAACGCAGCGAAGGTGAGCATGATGATGCCTTGTCGGCTGAACTGTTATTATCGGAAAAGGAACGTGCTGAACATATCATGCTGCTGGACTTAGAGCGCAATGATTTGGGGCGGGTATGTGTGCCAGGTTCGATTGTTGTGGATGAATGTATGCTGATTGAAAAATATGCGACTGTACAACACATTGTATCAAATGTTTCAGGGCAACTTGATAGCCAATATGATATGTTGGATGTGTTGAAGGCGATGTTCCCTGGTGGGACGATTACAGGTTGCCCCAAAGTACGTTGTATGGAAATTATCCATGAATTAGAGCCCAAAGCACGCGGCCCTTATACGGGTGGCGTGGGTTATATGGCATGGGATGGTTCGGTGGACATGAATATTTTGATTCGTAGTTTTTGGCATTGGCAAGGCACTCTCAACTGGGCAGCAGGCGCAGGTATAGTGGCGGATTCTGTGCCTGAGCATGAAGAATTAGAGACTGAACATAAGGTTGCAGGATTGATGCGGGTATTTGAGTGATTGAACGGGTAGTGATTACGGATGCTTTGTTATCCGAAGAGAAGAAAATACGTTTGCACCCTGCATTGTTGGCTTGGCAGAAAGACTTGCTGGCGAAACGGCAAAACTGGCAAGTGGAAGATGAACCATGGACACCTTTATCGTGGTTTGCCGCAGAAGTAAGCCGTAGTGTGGTTGAAAAAGGGCAGGGTGAGCTAAGCGCGACATCCTTGTTGGCTGCCGAATTACCAGCAGAATTATGGACACAGGCTGATGTTGTCGATGCCCAGCAATATTGGGTAGTTTCGCCATACCATGCGCGTTTAAACCGCGCTGAATTGCGTGTGATGCCTGAACATATGTTGGATTGGTCGGCAGCTGAAGCAGAGCAGATGTGTGTGTTGCTGAACCCTTGGTTGCGTGATTCTGGTATGAAGTTGCATCGTTTAGGTTGTGTGTTGTTATTGTGGACAGATCGGGTGTGGGATGTACAAAGCCCTAGTTTCGCACATATTTCGGGTCACAATTTGCCCAACACACCACTTGCAGGCGCAGATGCGGGCGTTTGGACACGGTTGATGACTGAAATTCAAATGATGTTGCATCAATACCCCATCAGTACAGCCCAAGGTGTACCGATTCATGGCCTGTGGGCTTGGCAAGCAATAACAAGGCAAAACTATGATGTTATCGCTGCTGTAGATTGGGGCAATATCGAGGCAGTGGCGACACGCGATGCGTATTTGCAAGTTTTATTGCAAGCCCATGATAAGGCGCGTGAGGCAACATGTATCATCAGTACGGCAGAAGATTTGCCGATGTTGTTGTCTGAGACTATGCCATTGCCAGCATCATGGTTATTGTTGGGTGAAGGGCAATCGGTAGAACTATCGCCAAGCTGGTGGCGGCGTGGTCGTGCTTTATGTTATCAGACAACATGGAAAGGGGTGTGTACAAAGTGAAATATACAGCAGGTTTAGGTTTTGATCATGATAAGGCGAAAGATGCCGCAGTGGAAAACACATTAGAAGAGGGCGTTGGTATCTTGTTGGTCAATTTGGGTACTCCAGATGCCGCCGAGCCTTCGGCAGTGAAGCGTTATTTAAAACAATTTCTTGGTGATCCAAGGGTGGTGGAAACGAATCGTTTGCTGTGGTGGTTTGCCTTGAACTGGGTTATTTTGAATATTCGACCTAAAAAGTCTGCCCATGCTTATCAAACAGTATGGATGGATGAAGGCTCGCCATTGATGGTGCACTCGCTGCAACAAGCGGAGAAACTACAAGCGGCTTTCTCAGCGCAAACGGGCACACCTGTTAGCATTGAACTGGCGATGACGTATGGTAAACCTGCGATTGCGCAAGCGATGTGCAGGTTAAGGGATAAGAAGTGTGGCAAGATTTTTGTGCTGCCACTTTACCCACAATATTCAGGCAGCACGACTGGGGCAGTGAGTGATGCGGTGTTTGAAGTGTTAAAAACATGGCGACGTGTGCCTGATTTACGCCTGCTCACCGCCTACCATGATGAGCCTGATTATATCCAAGCCTTGGCAGCTTCAGTGCGTCAACATTGGGATAAACATGGGCAAGCTGAGCAGTTGATGATGTCGTTTCATGGTATTCCGCAACGTTATTTTGACAACGGAGACCCATATCCTTGTCATTGTCGAAAAACAGCACGTTTATTGGCAGAAGCCTTGGATTTAAAAGAAGGGCAGTGGAAAATTACCTTCCAATCTATTTTTGGACGAGAAGCATGGATCAAACCTTACACCGCAGCAACGTTGAAAGCATGGGGTGCGGAAGGCATTCAAAATGTAGACGTGATTTGCCCTGGTTTTGCCGCAGATTGTTTGGAAACCTTAGAAGAAATCCAAGTGGAAAATAAAGCTTATTTTATAGAAGCAGGTGGACAAGATTTGCGTTATATCCCAGCTTTGAATGCCTCTGATGCACATATTTCCATGCTTGAGGCTTTGGTGAAGCGCGAGTGTGCAGGTTGGTTGTAAATAGGTGTTCCATTCACGGCTAATATGGACGTTTTCCAATGCAATAATGGGTTAGAAACATCCCATTAGACCCTAGTTTTTTATATTTATCACTGTGTAGAAATATACAGCATTTTTCAGAGGTGATTTATGTCTCATCTTCAAAAAACCAACGCATATCACCTAAATCATGGGCAATCGGTGCTTGGGGAAGGTTGCGTATAATTTCTTTTCCGTAACGTTTGTGATGCAAGCGTGAATCCAAGATAGCAATGGCACCTCGGTCGCTGGTGGAGCGAATCAACCTGCCTGCACCTTGTCGTAACACGGCAATAGCTTCGGCAAGTTGAATGTCCATAAAACCATTGCCACCTTGGGCTTGGCAATGTTTGACACGCTCTTGCAGCAACACATCGTTGGGTGGTGCAAAAGGAATTTTATCGATGATAACCAAGGATAATGTTTCACCCGGCACATCCACACCTTCCCAAAAACTGCGTGTACCACACAAAATCGAGTGTTTATCTTGGCGAAAAGCCTCTAAAATGGCATCACGGCTACCACTTTCACCTTGAATCAAGACTTGCCACGGCAAAGCGGTCTGTAAATGCTGGGCATAGTTGCGCAAGGCATAATGCGAGGTGAATAAGACAAAAGCACGTCCGCGCGAGGTGCGCAACAAGGCTTCAATCTCATTTTGCATCACGTTTTGATAATCGGGATGCCGTGGTTCAGGGATGTGTTGGGGTAAATACAACATAGCTTGCTGGGCATAATCAAAGGGGCTGGGGTGAAAGCTTTCTTGGGCGAGTTCTGGGCTTAAACCAAGACGGTTTCGCGCATAATCAAAGCAGTTTGATACGCGTAAAGTAGCGGAAAGTAAGATGAATGATGCTTCGCGCTCCCACAGGTGTTCGTTGAGTACAGGGCCTGTTTCTACAGGGGCGCAGAGGTGACGCGTGTATTCCTTTTCGCCTTCGTGCCAAACCACAAAACCATCTTGCGGTTGAATCAACTGCTGCATTTCTTGGCTGACCAGCATGGCGCGTTCGCTGAGTTTCAGCATGTCATCATGGCGTTCTTCGCGCGAGATACAAAGCCCGTGCAGTTCATCCCAGATGGTTTTGAGTTCAGGTAGGGGTTGTAATCCCCACTGTTTTAATAGCTCTGCGCCAAGTGTGCGAATCTGCTCTTTTAAATCAGGCTCATCACCCAAAGTATCGAGCAAAGATTGGATGTCGTTGAGCCAATAAATAAGGCGGTTGCGCGAGAGTTGAATGCCAAAGTGACGGCTTGCCAAGTCGGGTAAACTGTGGGCTTCATCGAGGATATACGTATCAAATACGGGTAAAACTTCGCCAAAATCCCCTGATTTTAAAGAGGCATCAGCCAACAGTAAACTATGATTTGCCACCACAATATCCGCATTTTGCGCTTTTTGGCGGGCTTTCATCAGTGGACATTGTTTATAATGCTCACATTTACTACCCGTACACTGTTCTGCAGTGGCAGTGACCAGTTGCCCTATACCTTTTTCAAAGACATCAAAGGCTAAAGCAGACAAATCACCATCGACGGTATCTTCTGCCCACTTTGCCACCTTGAGCAAGTTCTTTTTTGCCCATATTTCTTGTTGTGGGCTGGCAATGTGCATGTTGAGGCGTTGCGGACAATAATAATTACTGCGCCCTTTTAATAAAGCGATTTTACGGCGAATACCCAGTGCTTTTTGTACGGCTGGAATGTCGCGAAACATCAACTGGTCTTGCAAAGAGCGGGTATGGGTGGAGATGAGTATGCTGTTGGATGAGCGCAGGGCAGGCACTAAATATGCCAGTGTTTTGCCTGTGCCTGTTTCGGCTTCGGCAAGTAAAATGCTGCCTTGTTCCATGGTGTTGGCAATGCCCTCAGCCAACAAAACCTGCTCTTTTCTGTAGGCATAATTGTCTAAACCTGTGGTGAGCGGGCTTGCTTTGGCAAAGTCAGTGCTGACTTGCTGGCTGAGTTCGTGGTCGTTTTGAGATGGCATGTGTATGTCAGTTTAAGCTTGGGTTAAACGTGTCAGTGCTTCACGGTATTTAGCGGCTGTTTTTTGCATGATGTCTTCAGGAATTTCAGGGCCTGGCGCTTGTTTGTCCCAGTCTAGCGTCTCTAACCAATCACGAATGATTTGTTTATCAAAGCTAGGCGGGCTGATTTCAGGTTGGTAGGTCGCAGCATCCCAGAAACGTGATGAGTCTGGCGTTAAAGACTCATCAATTTGTACCAAGTTACCCTCTTTATCCAAACCAAATTCAAATTTGGTGTCGGCAATGATAATACCCTGTTTTAAAGCATATTGGGCAGCTTCTTGATATAATTTTAGGCTAACATCACGCACTTGTATCGCCAAATCTTCACCAATGATGCCGCACATACGCTCAAAATCGATGTTTTCATCATGTTTGCCCACATCTGCTTTGGTGGATGGGGTGAAAATAGGTTGAGGAAGCTGGTCGGCAAGACGTAAACCTTGGGGTAGCTCAATGCCACATACTTTGCCATTGTGTTGATACTCTTTCCAGCCAGAACCAATCAAATAACCACGCACGATAGCCTCAATAGGCAGAGGTTGAAGGCGTTGCACAACGATAGCACGGCTGCGCACCCGATCTCTTTCGGCTTGATTAGACAATACATCATCCACGCTTAAGTTGGTCGTGTGGTTGGGCACAATATGTGCCATTTTTTCGAACCAGAAGTCTGAAAGCTGATTTAATATTTCGCCTTTAGCGGGTACTGGCGTGGGTAAAATGACATCAAAAGCGGATAATCTGTCAGTGGTGACAATCAGCAAATGTTGGGCATCAACCTCATACATATCACGGACTTTGCCGCGATGTAAACATTTTAAAGACGTGATGTCTGCGTGTAGTAGGGTGTTCGGATTAGAATTACTCATGGATACCTCAATATGTCATTTATGGTGGCGAAAAATGACAGCAGATACAAAAAAAACCATTTTTATTTGCAATACGCTGTTTTTTTGGAATGAAGTGCTTGCAAGTGTTGAGCTTGTAGCGCATTGTTCGTTTCCAATAACTACAAGAGTGATTCTCGGAAGTTGGCTGTAAAAAAGGAGTGAAATATGATGCGGAAATTGATGGTTTTAGTGTTTGGCTTAACCTTGGCAATGGGTGTGATGATGTCACCTCAACAAGGTTCATTGGGCTTCTCTGTGCCTGCTGCGCATGCTGATGGCATGGGTGATGTGAAGTTGGTATTGAAGAAATTACGTGAGTCTATGTCAAGCATGAAAGATTTTGATGCGCTGGAAGATGCGGGTATGGACAAGGCTGATGTGAGCCGTTTGCGTAGAGCGATGAAGTCAAAAATCAAACAAATGACCAGTGATGCGGTTGATTTGATTCGTGCGTTATAAGCGCGTATTGATGAATAAAATAAGAGGTTTAAAGATGAAATTATTATTAGCAGTATCATTTTCGGCATTGATGTTATTACAAGTCACTGCTGTAAAAGCGGGCGAACATGCACATATGGCGGCATTTTTCAACAATGGATCGAATGCAAACTTCAAGTTTCCTGCAGTCATTAAAGGAGACAATGTTGAACAAGACATGTTGAAGCTGGGCGCTGAAATGATGATTTTTGCGCATTCTGCTGGTATTCATGATGGTGATGTGTGGTCATTACAAAACAATACTTTGCGTGAAGTTGAAGGGAAGTTTCGTGATTTTGGCGTGGGTTGTGAGTTAAGTTTGCGTAAACCGCCGTTTAAAGTAGGTGGTTTGTGTTCAGTGTTCATGTCACAAGATGCTGGCGCACAAAAAACAAGGAATATCATTGCACCGATGTTGATTAAAGACGAAGTGGTATGGTATCGGATATTTAAAGATGATAAAAATGGTGTGGCAGGTTATTTCATGCGTGAAACGGCAGCCGATTTTAACCATTGATTTGTTGTATGTAGTAATGATTTTGTAAAGCAACAGGGTACATTGGTGCCCTGTTTTTTTATGCTTTTAATAGTTAAAGGAGTTTTGAAATGATGTTGATATTTCGGTGGGTCACAGCGTTAAGTTTGATGTCTTTCTGTGTGGCGGCGCAGGCAGAAACGGTGGTTGAATATGGGCTTACTGCGGGTGTGCAAGGGGTAAGTAAAGATACTGCCAAGTTGACAAGCCCCGCTGTATCTAGTGTTGATTTGATTGTGGATATGGATTTAGGTGGTGGTGTATTACACTTTTTTATTGAAGGGGCTAGCTCTGCAACAGGTACAGTTGAAGATGTGGTATCAGGAGCGAATGCAGATATTGGTAGTGCCGCAGATAAAGATGGCAATGGACGCTTACAATTATCTGAGCTTTCTTATGCTATTGGCTTTTCGGGGTATGATATTGCTGTAGGTATGCAAGACTTGTTCGCTTTTGTGGATGCAAACAGCACTGCCAATGCGGAAACGGATCAGTTTATGGCGGGAAGTTTGGTGAACAACCCAACGATTGCTATGCCTGATTATACGATGTCAGCGGTTTTGAATTATGGTTATAAAGATAAGACCAATTTCACCGTGATGCTCGCCAATGCTTATGGTTTGGCCGATAATGCATCCGTAGACTATGCGGATTTGGTCGATTTTGGTACTACGGAAGCAGGTTTGGAAAAAGGTACCTTTGCTTTGGGTGAGTTGCGCATGGAAGATCAAGATGTGTGGTTGTCTTTGGCATCTTGGATCAACACCAAAGAACAAGGCAACTTGTTGGGTGGTTATGTAAACTTGGACAGTGCGTCGGCGGAAGACTTTGCATGGTCAACGCGTTTTGGTTGGAATGATAGTGAGGATGGTGTGGGTAGTTTTATGTCAGTTTCTACAGCCTTTGCCTACGGGGATGATACGTTAGGTGTAGGGCTAGCTTGGCATAGACTGGTGGCAACATTAGGCAGTTCGGCAGATCCGTTGTTGACTGAGGTGTATTATCGTTGGCAGTTAACGGATTCGATTGCTTTAACTCCTGATTTGCAGTGGTGGTCAAATGCCAATGAGTTATCTAAAAATGTGGCTACGGTGACAGGTGGTGATGTGATTATTTATGGCCTGCGTTTGCAATATGCTGATGCGGTTAGTTATTGACTGTTCGGCTGATGTTTCAATTTCAAGTGATATGTCCTTTAGGTTATCAAGTTTGTGC
>JAUZQU010000044.1 GCA_030950835.1 Mariprofundaceae bacterium
TGAGTACACTTTGCAGCCAGAGTTGGTTGATTTCAGTTAAACGCATACTTGTTTATACCTTTGTATATCCACCTCTTTGGGCAGAGGTTGTTGCTGTTGCATATATTGGACTAAAACTTGGGCATAATGGGGGATAAGCAAGCAGCCGCGCGAGCCAAAACCATTAAAAATGCCTAGCTGTGGATGTTTGGGGTGAAAACCAATGAAAGGCTGTTTGTCTAGGGTGTTGGGGCGAATGCCTGCTTGATGTTGGGTCACTTCAAAGTGTGGCTGCTGGTTGAAGAGTTGGTGGGCAAAATGGAGTAGCTTTGCTTTGGAGGAAGTTTGGATGGTAGGGACTTGAAGTTGAGGTTCATAAGTCGCACCGATACGACAAGTGTGTGTATCTGTGGGTAATAACCATTGTTGTTGGTTGATGATATGTGGGGGTAGTTCTTTTTCGCTGTGGCAGGTGATAATTTCACCATGCGCAGCTTGTAAAGGTAACCACGAAAAGAAGGGGTTGTGTTGCATACGATAGCCTTCACAAAAAATGATTTTCTGGGCAAATATCCCTTGCCAAAGTATGCCTTTTTCTTGTATTTGCACATCTTTAGCCGAGAAATGCTGATGACGAATGGCATGATGTTGGGCAAGGTGGGTTGCCAAGTGCTTGAGCAAGTTGGCAGTGTCGATATAGGCGGTGTGGGTCTGTTGAATACCTGAAAATGGGGCGTGAATATATGCAGGCATGGCTGCATGTTTGAAATAAGGGGTATAATGTTCGTTGTTTAAACGTTTTTGGCAGTGCAGGCGTTCTTTTTCGTTGTTGAAGATACGCAACATTGTTTTGGGAAAGTAAAACTGCTGATGTAGCCGTCTTCCGAGTTGTTGATACATCTCTTCAGCGGTTTTCAGATGTTGGGGTGTATGTTCTGCCAAGACAAAACGTTGACCAGTGACAGGGTTAATCATGCCCGCTGCAATATGTGATGCAGACTTCACACCATCTGAGACAACGCACACTTTGTAACCATATTGCAGCAATACCCAAGCCAGCAAACTACCTGCCAAACCCTGCCCAACAATCAATATATCATAGTTATGAGGTAAATTCATTTACCCAAAATTCACTTTGATGCAACACTTTAGCTGCTGCCATTTTTACCAATTCTGCTGGATAATCGTAACGTTTTAGCAATTTCTAAACTGCAAGGCGAAGCTTAGCTCTAACATCATCACGTTTACTCCAGTCTATGGTGGTATTTTGCCGCATTATTGCCACTATTCTATGAAGCAATATGCTGATGTCATCATTTTCGGCTCTTACCAATGCTATGGGGGTGATCGAATGATGCTGGGCAAGGATAGAGTAGAAGGTATATGAAATGGTTTCTAGAAGCTGAGCAGCTGGCTAAGGTAGAAAACTTTGAGGCAAATGTATCTCAATCATGCGACCATTTTTGAGGTAAGTGCCTGTGTATTTGAGCACTTCTTTTTTGCATCCTTTTATTTGATGGGTTCAGGCTTATAATGTGGCAATTATTTATCAGTTGAAGGGGTAACGCGTGTCCGAAGAGCAACCTGAGCAGTATTTAGCACAACACATCGAAACCAAATGGCAAAAGATATGGGGTGATACAGGCATTGATATTGCCAATGAAGATGCCGCCGATACACGACCAACTTATTATTGTCTGGAGATGTTTCCTTATCCATCGGGCAACTTACATATGGGGCATGTGCGCAACTATTGCCTTGGTGATGCTGTAGCGCGTTATAAACGTATGCAGGGTTTTAATGTATTGCATCCGATTGGTTGGGATGCGTTTGGTTTGCCTGCGGAAAATGCGGCGATTAAACATGGTAAGCCGCCTGCGGAATGGACGTATGCCAATATTGGACAAATGCGTGTGCAATTAAAGCGTTTGGGTCTTTCTTATGATTGGTCGCGTGAAATGGCGACTTGTCAGCCTGAATATTACCGTTGGGAACAGTGGATGTTTACCAAATTGATGGAAAAAGGCTTGGCATACCGCAAAGAAGCTGAAGTGAACTGGTGTGATCCTTGCCATACTGTGCTTGCCAATGAGCAAGTGGAAGATGGGGTGTGTTGGCGCTGTGAAACGCCCGTGAAACGCAAAAATCTGGCGCAATGGTTTATTAAAATTACGGATTATGCAGAAGAGCTGCTTGAGGATTTGAATCATTTATCTGGCTGGCCGGATAAAGTGGTGGGTATGCAGCGCAACTGGATTGGTAAATCTTCGGGTGCTGAAGTGTCGTTTAAGGTTGAAGGCAGTGATGAGACTTTGGATGTGTTTACCACGCGCCCTGATACGCTTATGGGTGTGACTTATATGGCTGTAGCAGCAGCGCATCCTTTGGCGGTTAAAGCCGCCACTACCCAAGCACAAGAAGGCAATGACGAGCTTTCAGTATTCCTTGAAGTATGTGGCAAGATTTCGACCAAAGAAGCCGATGTGGAAACCATGGAGAAAAAGGGCATGGCATTGGGTATCCATGCGATTCATCCTGTTTCGGGTGAAGCTGTGCCTGTGTGGGTGGCAAACTTCGTGTTGATGTCGTATGGCACGGGTGCGGTGATGAGTGTGCCTGCGCATGATGAGCGTGATTATGCTTTTGCGAAGAAATATGCTTTAAAGATTAAACAAGTGATTCAACCTAAAAGTGGTGAATGGGATATTGCAGAGGCTGCGTTTAGCGAAGCTGGTGTGTTGATCAATTCGGCTGAGTTTGATGGTTTGGCTTCAGGAAAAGCCAAGAAAACCATTACCCATTGGTTGAAAGTAAACGGTAAAGGTGAAGAGCGTGTACAATATCGTTTGCGTGATTGGCTTGTTTCAAGGCAACGTTATTGGGGTGCGCCGATTCCTGTGGTGCATTGTGTTGATTGTGGCACGGTGGCTGTACCTGATGACCAATTGCCCGTTGTTTTACCTGAACACTTACAACCTACGGGTGGCTCTTCGCCTTTGGCGGAGTGTGAAGCATTTGTGAACACTACATGCCCAAGCTGTGGCAAAGATGCCAAGCGTGAGACAGACACTTTTGATACCTTTATGGAATCATCATGGTATATGAACCGCTATACTTCAACCCATTGTGATACCGCTATGTTGGATGGCAAAGCCATGCAGAAATGGGCGGCTGTGGATCAATATATTGGTGGCGTGGAACATGCTGTGCTGCATTTGTTGTATGCCCGCTTTTATCACAAATTGATGCGTGATGTTGGGCTGTTTGATGCCGATGCTGAGGATGCAAACAACGTAGGCAGAAACAAAGTGGGCAGCGAACCATTTAAAAACCTGCTTACCCAAGGCATGGTGTTGCTAGATGGCACAAAAATGTCGAAATCTAAGGGTAATACCATTGATCCAGCCGATATTATTCAAAAATATGGTGCAGATACTGCGCGTTTGTTTACTTTGTTTGCTGCACCACCTGAGCGTGATTTGGAATGGAAAGATGAGGGCGTGGAAGGGGCAAGTCGTTTTCTTGCCCGTGTTTGGCGTTTGTTGGATAAAGTGGACAAGACTTACCAAGGCACAGCCAATGCCAAAGCGACCAAGACACTGAAACGCACCATTCACACCCATATTCAGCGTGTTACCCATGCCTTTGAACATGGATTTGCCTTTAATGTGGCGATTGCGGCGATGATGGAATTATCCAATGCTTTGAGCGCGTTTGATGCTTGTGATGATGAAGGAAAAGCGGTGTTTGCAGAAGGTATGGCGGCTTTGGTGACCATGTTAAGCCCACTTGTGCCACACTTTGCTTGTGAATGTGGTGAAAAGCTTGGTTTTAAGACGGTTGCCGTGATGACAGCTTGGCCGGAAGTGGATGAAGCGGCGTTGGTGCAAGATGAAATCAACTTGGTGGTGCAAATTCAGGGTAAAAAACGTGGTGAAATTGTGGTTTCACCTGATGTGAGCCAGAATGATGCTTTTAAGGCGGTTCAAGCCGATGAAAACATCAATAAATGGTTGGAAAATATGCAGGTGGTCAAGGTGATTCTAGTCAAAGGGCGTTTGTTGAATATCGTGGTGAAACCAACGTGAAATTAACCCTTTACCTTGTTTTATCCATGATGTTCACCGCTTGCGGTTACCACTTGGTAGGGCAGGGGGGTGGCTCGGTGATTCCTGATACGGTGCAAACAGCCCAACTGGATACGCTAGATGGGTTAGAATACCAAGCCTTGCGTACGGAATTACAACATCGCTGGTCACAACAAGCCCATTTCCCAGCACTACAAGGCGAAACAGAGCCGTCCAAACAGCATATTACGCTTAGGTTGGAACAAGTTCAAATCAGCTTTGTGGCGATTGCTTTTGATGCAGCAGGGCTTGCCATACAATACCGTTTACAAGTGGCGGGAGTATTAAACATGTATCAACAACATGCCTTACTTTGGGGAACAGGTAGGTTGAGCGTACAAGCGGAAGTGTTTGCTGCGGATAATCCCAGTGCGATTGAAGCGGAGCGGGCGCAATTACTGCTCACTTTACGCCAAACATGGGCAAATGAAGCCATAAAACGCTTAAAGTCGGGTTTTTAGGCGTTTTTATGCAAGTTTCTGCCCAAAAACTACTTCCAGCCCAACATTCAAGCTATTATTTGTTTGGTGAGGACAGAGATAGCCTGTTTGAACATGCGGATGCTTTGTTGGCAGAGGGTGAAGCGGAGGCGATTCGTTTGCGGGTGGACATCTCCGAGTTGGGGCGCATTGAAGTAGAAAGCCGCTCGCAGGGGTTGTTTGGGGCGCAGGTTTGTTATGCTTTGGTGCGTAATGCAGAGAGTGCGACGGTTAAACAAACTGCACATTTGTTGCAACTTGCAGCATCAGTTGAGCAGGGAAACCGTTTGATTGTTTGTGCTGCTGAAATCACTTGGAAAAAAGCGTTGAATAAAAAGATGCAAGCTGAAGATGTGGTGGTGAGTTGTGAGTTTCGCACACCCACGTTGGCGCATTTTCAGACATGGTTCCAAGAAGCTATACAACAGCAACAGCTTGATGTGACACAAGATGCCATGATATTCATTACAGAATCTTTGTGCGGAATGCGGGCCGCTTGTCAGCAGCTGATGATACGCATGAAGTTGTATGATGCTGATGAAGGTGTGAGGTTTGATGTGGCTTTGGTCAGTGATTTGATGGGTGAACGTGCGCCTGATGCCTTGGAAAGTTATTGTCATGCAGTGGCGATGAAAGAAGCGAAAGCTATTGCTGTGTTGCGCCATTTACTGTTGAATCAACAAGTGGCTGAAGTACAACTTTTGACCTGGTTGAGCATGCGGTTGAATCAATTATTGATGTATTGTTGGTATCAAAACAAAGGCGAGCGCAGCCCGATTCAAGCGGCGAAGATATTTGGTGAAGGGCGGCAAAAAGTACCCCAAGAAGTACGGATGTGGACTGCCCCTGAACTGATGTTGGCATTACAAGATTTGGTGGTCGTAGAGAAACAACTCAAAGGCGCATCCATAGAAACAAAATATATGGTATTAGAACGTTTAACATTGAGGTTAATTACATGAAACAAAATTTTCCACATCAAATTTTTAGAGCGTACGATATTCGGGGCATTGCCGATGAAGAAGTGACCACGGACTTTGCTTACAGCTTAGCACATGCTTATGCAGCCTTATTACCAGCGCAAAATAAAGCGGCCGTGGTTGTGGCTAGAGATGTTCGTTTGTCGGGTTTGCGCTTGCAACAAGCAGTGATGCAGGGTTTACAAGATGCTGGGGTGGATGTGCTGGATATTGGTATGGTACCAACGCCGTTGGCGTATTATGGTGTGCACCACAGAGATGCTGCTGGCTGTATCATGGTGACAGCAAGCCATAACCCAGCGCCCTATAATGGTTTTAAGATGATGATGGGTTTGGATTGTTTTCATGGCGAGTCCATTCAAAATTTGAAACAACATATGTTGGATGGTGTAGTGCATCATGCTGCTACAAAAGGTAAATCTACGACTGAAAACATACAGGCTGAATATGCAGATTTTGTGGAACATGATTGTGTTCTAAAACGTCCATTAAAAGTGGTGATTGATGCGGGCAATGGTCCTTCGGGGGTGATTGCTGGCCCTGTATATCGGGCTTTGGGCTGCGAAGTGACTGAATTGTTTTGCGAACCAGATGGCAACTTCCCCAACCATCATCCAGACCCTACTGTAGAAGAGAACATGGTGGATATTGCGGCAAAAGTTCGGGAAACATCTGCTGATTTGGGCATTGCCTTTGATGGTGATGGCGATCGTATTGGGGTGGTTGATGGTCAGGGTAAGATGGTTTGGGGGGATATGTTATTGTTGTTATTATCACGACAGTTATTAGAAACACATCCCAAGGCAACCATTATTTCAGAGGTAAAATCTTCGCAATTGTTGTATGATGATATTCAAGCCCATGGTGGCAATGGTATCATGTGGAAAACGGGACATTCGCCAATTAAAAGTAAAATGAAAGAAACCAATGCCTTGTTGGCAGGCGAAATGAGTGGGCACTTCTTTTTTGCCGACAGATATGATGGTTTTGATGATGCGGTGTATGCAGGAGCGCGGGTGATGCAGGTATTGGCAGCGCAAGATTTGCCACTCTCGGCGTTGCTCTCTGATTTGCCTGAGGTGGTGAACACACCTGAAATAAGGGTAGATTGCCCTGATGATTTGAAATTTGACTTGGTGGAACAAGCCAAGACGCACTTTGCTGAGCAGGGTTACCAAATGATTGTGATTGATGGTATGCGTTTGCAACTTGATGAGGGTTGGGCATTGCTCAGAGCATCCAATACACAGCCTGGTTTGGTATTACGTTTTGAAGCAAGCAGCAACAAAGCACTAGATACCATGCAAAGCTTGGTGCAAGATTGGTTGTTCAAACGTTTGGCAGTGTTGTTGGCTTGACGTTGTAAAGAGGGGGGGTTAAGGATGACAAAACCGCAATTGGATGATGCTTTACAGAGCTTGTTTGCCCAAGGGCGTGATCCCATGTTTATTACGGATAAACGTGGCAAGTTATCACATGTCAACCCAGCTTTTCTTGATTTATACCAATATGATGAGCCTGCTATTATGGGCAAGCCCATGCGGATATTGTTGCAGCCTTCTTTACATGATGTGGTGTTTTATAAGTCTGTACTACGTCGCTTGCTGCAACATGGTAGCTGGATTGGGGAACTCAATATTGTTACCCGAACGGGCGAAATTATCCCAGTTTGGACGCAAATATTACGTGTGACCGACGGTTTTTCAGCGTTGCAGGTAGATTTGCGCGAGCGCGACAAAACAGCGCGTAAATTGGATACACTTTCGCGTTTGCAATCTGTGTCCACCTTGGCAGGTGGCATTGCCCATGAGTTCAACAATATTCTAGGTGGTATGCAGGGGCATTTATACCTGCTCAAGCGTGCTATCAACCAAGCGCAGAAGAAAGACCATGACCGTCTACTTCGTCTTGATAGCTTGATGCAACGTGCGGCGACTTTGGTACAAAACTTACTGAGCTTCTCCAAACAGAAACCCACTACTTCCCGTGATGTTGCTTTATTACCTATGCTTGAAGAAATGATGGTGGTGGCAAAGCAGACTATTGGTCAACGTATTGAACTTGAACTACATGCAGAGGGTAAAGGTTTAATGGTTGCTGTAGACCCTGTATTATTCAAACATCATCTGCTGGAGTTGCTTTA
>JAUZQU010000045.1 GCA_030950835.1 Mariprofundaceae bacterium
GACTGCTTAAAATAAGCTCAATTTCACGACGTTTTTTAAGATTATTGCTGGCAATGACCAAGGGTGAACACGGAGTCATCTGCGGCTAAGTGCTTTGACTTGCGTACAAGGCTTGCAGGATTTCACGCGCACCCAAATCAAGAATTTCATCGGCAAGTTGAACGCCCAAGTCTGCGGCATCCGCTCTAAGCCCAACAACTTGGCGGCGAATCAATATTTTACCATCTACAGAACCAACCAAACCATCCAAAAACAACTTTTCACCATCCAAAGTAGCATAAGCACCAATCGGCACCTGACATCCACCTTCCAAACGGGCTAAAAAGGCACGTTCGGCGCGTGTTCTATCGCTGGTATCTACATGGTTCAGCTTATCTACCAGTGCATTGGTGACACTGTCTTCATCACGGGTTTGAATGCCTAATGTACCTTGGGCTACAGCAGGAAGCACATCCGCGACTTCCAAATAACCATGCATTTGCGCTTCCATGCCCATGCGTTTAATGCCAGCAGCAGCCAGAATCACGGCATCCACTTCAGTGCCTAACTTGTTACGGCGCGTTTGAATGTTACCACGAATTGAAACACACTGAAACTTGGGATACTTGGCATTGATTTGGGAAATTCGACGTAAACTGGAGGTGCCGATGGTGGCATTTTCAGGCAAAGAGTCTAAATCACCACCTGTCACCGTAGCATAAATATCACGCGCATCTTCACGTTCTGGATGCACACGAATAGATGTGCCTGCGGGCAATTCTGTGGGTACATCCTTCATGGAATGCACAGCAATATCCGCTCGCCCATCGAGCAAAGCTTCATCAATTTCTTTGGTAAATAGACCTTTACCGCCAACTTTTGCCAAAGGTACGTCTAAAATCTTGTCGCCACGGGTCATGATTTTCACCAATTCCGTGGTCACATCTGGGTACAAACGTGTTAATTCTGCCGATACCCATTCAGCTTGCCATAAAGCAAGGGGTGATTTTCGGGTCGCAATACGAATATGAGGCATGTCCAGTCTCCAAACAAGTTACAAACAATGAAATAATGTGACGTATGATAGTGAGAAAGTGGCATCTGCATACATCGGGTTTAATACATGGTGGTTTGCTTGCAGCTTTAACCTTGCAAAGCCGCTTTGACCTGCGCTGAAACCAAGCCCATATCCGCTTTACCTTGGGCTTGAGGGCGCAAAATTGCCATCACTTTACCCATCTCTTTCATCGATGTTGCACCAGCTTCAGCAACAGCTGCTGCCACCAAAGCTATCACTTCATCTTGAGACATTTGTGCAGGCAAATACACCTCTAATACCTTGATTTCAGCCTGCTCTTTTTCGGCCAAATCAGGGCGCTCTGCTTCGGCATATTGGGTAGCGGCATCTTTACGTTGTTTGATGAGTTTACCAATCACAGCAAGCACATCATCTTCTGTAAGGGATTGACCTTTCAGCTCGATTTCCTTGTCTTTTAGCGCCGCGCGTAACATACGAATCACACCGAGCGCCAGTTTATCTTTGGCACGCATGGCGGTTTTCATGTCATCAGTAATTTGTTGAATAAGCATGGTATCATGTATCCTTTTCATAAGAATTTAACCAAGCCAGTGTAAAAGTTCGGACATGGCTTGCAAGTGCTATGATAAAAATCAACACTTGAGCCGTTAAGATAGTATGGATATTAAGCAGCACAACACAGGAGCCCAACATGCCATTTTCAAGACCATTGCAAGTATTTTCGCTGATTTTCTTCATTTTCATGGCACAAACATGGGCAAATGCTAGCGAAATCAAAGTGTATAAATCGGCGACTTGCGACTGTTGCAGCGCATGGATTGAGCATTTAAAAGATGCAGGTTTTGAGGTTTCCGCTGAAAATCGCACGGATATGTCTGCGCTGAAAACACAATATGCAGTGCCGCAGAAGTTAAGATCGTGCCACACTGCGATAGTCGATGGTTATGTGATTGAAGGGCATGTGCCTGCGGCAGATGTGCAACGTTTGCTCAAAAATAAACCTGATATCATGGGTTTAACTGCACCTGGTATGCCTATGCATTCACCAGGTATGCAGGCTAAAGACCAAGCGCCAAAAGACTATGATGTGATCGCCTTTGATCAAGATGGAAATCAAAGTGTTTTTTCGCATTATTAAGTCAGGATTACACAGCAGATGAAACAACAGCTTCGTTTATCTATCCAAGGCATGGGCTGCGCTTCTTGTGTGGGCAAAGTAGAAGCCCAATTACAAGGTGTGCAAGGTTTGCTTGATGCCCGTATTAATTTAGCAGACCGCACAGCATATATTGAAGCAGAGATGGATGTGTCGGCAGACGATTTGATTCAAGCCATAGCCTCTGCGGGAGCATACCAAGCGACCATTTTGCACGATGAAAACGACCAAAAACAAAAGATAGCTCTAGAACAACATCATTTGCAGCAGCGCATACATCAAAGTATGGTCGCTGGCATCTCAGGTTTTCTATTGATGCTTGGTAGTATGTTGGAGGTATTACCAGCGTTATCTGAGCAAGCTTTTTGGCTGGCGATAGGGCTGATGACTTGCGTGTTGATGTGGTATGCAGGTGGTCATTTTTTCAGCAGTGCTTGGCGCAGTTTGCAACATCGTCATAGCAATATGGATACTTTAGTGGCGCTGGGTACAGCAGTGGCATGGTTGTATTCGATGTTGGTGGTTGTATGGCCTGCTGGTTTACCTACAGCAAGCCAATTTGTCTATTTTGAGGCGGCTTTGATAGTGATTTCTTTGGTCAATGTCGGGCATGTTTTAGAAGCTAAAGCGCGGGGAAAAACCAACCAGACGATTCAAAAATTGCTGGGTTTACAGGTTAAAACAGCAAGGCTTTTGCAACATGGGCAAGAAATGGATGTGCCTTTAGACCAAGTGCAGCTTGGTGATGTGATTCGCGTTCGCCCGGGTGAAAAAATCCCTATGGATGGTCA
>JAUZQU010000046.1 GCA_030950835.1 Mariprofundaceae bacterium
TCGTATTTTAGCCGAAGAATTATCTTTCTTTTTGCAAGATAGACCTGAATTGTTATGGCGTTTCCCTGCTTGGGAAGTTTTGCCTTATGATAGGGTAAGCCCACATCATGCGATTGTTGGTGAACGCTTTGCCACTTTGGGAAAATTGCTGCATCAGCCTAACCCCCAAGGCATATTATTAACTTCCTTACCTGCTTGGCTGCACAAAATTGCCCCCAAACATGTGGTAGCTTCGCATGTTTGGCAGCTTAAAGTCGGTCAATCCCTTGATATTAGCAAGCTCACCACACAGCTAGCAGAATCTGGAATGCAAGCTGCTGAGCGGGTATTGGTTGCTGGTGAATTTGCTGCGCGTGGTGGTTTGCTCGACATTTGGCCAGCTACCGAAGATAAGCCTTTGCGCCTTGATTTGTTTGGTGATGAGATTGAATCTATTCGTTATTTTGACCCTGAAACACAGCGTTCAGCTGATTTCTTACAAGCTTTCACCTCCGTGCCCGTGCGCGAAGTGATTCTTGATGATTTGGGCAGAGAAACGTTTAGTGCAGCATTTAGAGCGCGTTTTCCCCAACATCGCAAACATCCCATGCTCTCTGCGGTGCAAAAAGGGCGTTCTCACCCTGGTATTGAAGCATTATTGCCCTTGACCTATGCCGAAACAGCACGTTTAAACGATTATTTACCCAAACAAACGCAGATTTTCAGTGTGCCTGACCTTGAAGTTAAACGTGAAACTTTTGCTGAACAAGTGCGTGGTCAATTTGACATGGTGCGCATGAATGGCGAGCCAGTGATTTCACCCCAAGAATTGTATGCCTTGGATACGCCAACAAAAGTCGCACAGCTGGCGCAAACAAGCCATATTCAAACTGCGCCAAGCTTGAGCCAATGGCAGGGTAAAGCAAAGCCTGTGCAAGCCATGCTGGATTGGTTGCAAACACAGTTGGATGATGGATTTAAAGTCATGTTGGTAGCACATAGCTTGGGGCAACAAGCGCGTATGCTTGATTTATGTTCAGCGGTGACTACCGATATACCTGTTTGCCTTGGTTTGCACGAATGGGCTTCTCAAGCCGTGGTCACCTCCATCGGTTTTCTGGAATTAGGTTTTATACTTGAAGATGAAAAACGCATTGTTTTAACTGGGCATGAAATGCTTGGGCAACGTTTGCCACGTCGTCGCAAGAGCGCGGTCACGATTCGTGCAGATTTGTTTAGCTCTTTGCAGGAGTTGAAAATTGATGATGCGGTGGTGCATGAAGACCACGGTGTTGGTCGTTATAAAGGGCTTGTGGCGATGGAAGATGAGGATGTTTCCTCAGATTTCTTGCATATTGAATACGCAGGCGGCACCAGCATTTACCTTCCCGTAGAAGAGCTGGATAGACTGCATCGTTATACTGGAGATGATAACCCTGTACTGAACAAACTCGGCTCAGATAAATGGAAAAAAACACGCGAACGGGTCAAAACAGACCTTTTGGCTATGGCACATGAGTTGATTGATATTGATGCGGCAAGGCAACAAGCCAAGCGTGAACCTATTGTTGTGGATGATTTCCGTGAAGATTATGACACTTTCTGCGCCCGCTTTCCGTATGAAGAAACCGATGATCAGTTGCAAGCCATTGATGCTGTGCTTGATGATTTAAGCAAGGCTGCACCGATGGACAGGGTGATTTGCGGTGATGTTGGCTTTGGCAAAACGGAAGTTGCCATGCGCGCTGCTTTTACAGTGGCAAGGTCGGGCAAACAAGTGGCTATTCTTGCGCCAACCACCGTGCTCGCCACCCAACATGCATCGGCATTTAACGAGCGTTTTTCAGGTTTAGGTTTAAAAGTCGCCCTTTTATCCCGCTTACAAGGCAAAAAAGAGAGCGGAAACATCATTTCAGGTTTAAAAAGTGGCGATATTCGGGTGGTCGTGGGTACACACCGCTTGTTATCCTGCCAATCGGATTTTGCTAACTTGGGCATGGTGATTGTTGATGAAGAGCAGCGTTTTGGCGTTAAACACAAAGAACAACTAAAGAAACTGCACGCCACCGTGGCACTCTTAACTTTAACCGCAACCCCCATTCCACGCACCTTGCACCAAACCCTTTCAGGCTTACGTGCAGTATCGATTATCAGCACACCACCAGCCGAGCGCGAACCGATTCGCACCATGGTCTGCCAATACGATGTGCATGTAACCAATGAAGCGATTCGCCGCGAGCTTTACCGTGGTGGTCAAATTTATTATTTGCATAACCATGTCAAAAGCATCCATCGCATTGCCGATAGGTTGCGCGAAGACATTCCTGAAGCACAAGTGGGCATTGCCCATGGGCAAATGTCGGCGGCTGAGCTTGATAGGCAAATGATGGACTTTTATGAAGGGCGACTGCATGTATTGGTCTGCACCACCATCGTCGAATCAGGGCTGGATGTCCCCAACGCCAACACCTTGATTGTCGAACGCGCGGATATGCTTGGTTTATCCCAATTGCATCAAATTCGCGGACGTGTTGGACGCTCGCATCGCCAAGCCTATGCCTATTTATTCACTCCTGATCAACGTGCCATGACCAGCAACGCCAGAGACAGACTACAAGCCATCGCCGAACATTCCGAGCTGGGTGCAGGCTTTATGATTGCCCGCCAAGACATGGAGATTCGCGGCGCTGGTAACTTGCTAGGCTCTGAACAAAGCGGACGCATGGATGCAGTAGGGCTTGATTTGTACATGGATATGCTGTCCAAAGCAGTAGCTGAAGCCAAGGGCAAAACAGTAATCGCCCATGATGCTGTGGATATTCAAATGCAAGTCAATGCCATTTTACCCCCTGATTATGTACCGCAAATCGGCGAACGTTTAGCCCTTTATCGCCGCATAGCTCGCGTTGAAAGCGATGAACAAGTCTCCATGCTCTTCGAAGAGTTAACCGATAGATTTGGTAAACTGCCCGATGAAGCATTGTTTTGCCTAGAAAACGCCAGAATTCGCTGGCGAGCACAAAAAATGCGCCTCAAAGCAGTCGATGCCCTACCCAGCGGCATCCGCTTTTCGTTTACAGAGCATTCACCCATTGACCCCGTAGCCCTCATGCGACGCGTACAACAAGAGCCGCAACGCTTCCGCCTCACCCCAGATGGTAATTTAACCTTATTAAGCCAAGAAAAAGATAAAAGAGCGCGTTTAAAACAAACCTCCGACTTTTTGGATGAATTGATTGGTATGCCGAGTACAACTTAGGCTGTGAACTGAGTAAACGCACTCTAGCTTATATGGGGGTGCAAGCTTTTAGATATAGAATTTCCATAAGGAAAACGCTATAGTATGTCGATTGAAGTATCGATGGAGATATCGTCATGCAAACAGTTACAGTATCCCCCAAGTTTCAGGTCGTTATCCCTAAGTCGGTGCGCGATCAGCTGCATATCAAACCTGGGCAAAAGATGATGGCCATGCCTTATGGTGAGCATATTCAGCTTGTACCAGTCAAAGCAGCCAAAGAACTGCGAGGACTGTTGAAAGGCTGCAATATAGACTTGGATAACATCCGTGATAAGTCGGATCGTTTTTCATGATTATTCTTGACTCATCATGCTGGCTTGAATATTTTCTAAATGGAAAAGGTGCAGACCATTATGCGAATATCATTGAAGAAAGCGGGAAGATCATCGTTCCCGCGATTGTCTTGCATGAAGTATTCAAGGTTGCGATGCGGGCAAGTGGGGAAGATTCAGCACTGGCAGTGGCAGGTATTCTGCAGCAGTTTCCTGTTATCCCTGTGGAAGAAAATGTTGCCATGTATTCAGCCAAGTTTGGGCAGCAATATGGACTTGCCATGGCTGATAGTATGATTCTCGCAACGGCACATATTCATCATGCGGAACTTTGGACTCAAGATGCTGATTTCAAGGGGCTTGCAGGTGTTCAATATTTTGCGAAGACTTAGCTTGCAGAAATGGCTTCTAGGTCTTTCTGCATGGATTGAAATTGGATAGTATAAAAGAGAAGGTGACGCATGGCATTCAGTTGGAATGAAATCAAAGATAGAGCCTTGAAATTCTCCAAAGAATGGGAAGGGGAAAGCCGTGAACGGGCTGAAAAAGACTCCTTTTGGAATGATTTCTTTCATATATTCGGTATTTCAAGACGGCGATTGGCAACTTTTGAAGAACCCGTCAAAAAACTCAACAACAAACAAGGCTTTATCGACCTTTTTTGGAAAGGAACACTACTCGTTGAGCATAAATCCAAGGGCAAAAACCTGGATGCAGCTTTTGAGCAAGCCACAGACTATTTCCACGGTTTAAAAGAAGAAGAATTACCCAAATATATCCTCGTTTCCGACTTTGAGCGCTTTAAACTCTATGATTTGGATGAAAAAGAAGCATATGCCTTTGATTTAAGTGACTTACACGACAATATTAAGCTGTTTGGCTTTATTGCGGGTTATCAAAAGCGCAGCTTTAAAGATGAAGACCCTGTGAATATCAAAGCTGCTGAACTCATGGGCAAGCTTCATGATCAACTCAAAGCCAGCGGCTATGAAGGGCATCCTCTGGAAGTGTTTTTGGTGCGCTTGTTATTTTGCTTGTTCGCTGATGACACCAGTATTTTTGAAAAAGACACCTTTTTGGAGTTTGTTGAGCTTAAAACCCATGAAGATGGCAGCAATTTGGGTGCATTGCTTGCCCAATTTTTCCAAGTGTTAAACACGCCACCCGAAAAGAGAATGAAGAGCCTTGATGAGCACTTAAATGCCTTTCCATACGTCAATGGCAAGCTCTTTGCCGAGCCGTTGCCCATTGCTGCGTTTGATTCATCTATGCGTGAGATGTTGGTGCAATGCAGCGCTTTGGATTGGGGTAAGATTTCACCTGCGATTTTTGGCAGCATGTTTCAAAGCGTGATGAATCCCGAAGAACGGCGCAATCTTGGCGCACATTACACTTCCGAGAAAAATATCCTAAAATTGATTAAACCGCTATTTTTGGATGATTTACATGCAGAATTTGCCAAAGTGAGGGTAAATAAGCGAAAACTTGCCATTTTTCATCAGAAATTGGGCAAACTTAAATTTTTAGACCCTGCATGTGGTT
>JAUZQU010000047.1 GCA_030950835.1 Mariprofundaceae bacterium
CGTACTGTCCCTGCTTCTAAAAAAGCAAATCCAGCATGCATCGCCAGCACCATCGCTGCGCCCATCGTTAGAAAAAATACGTCCATCTTGTTACACTCCCGTTATTTCTATTTTTTATTGTTGATACTTAGAATCACTGGCGATTTATGCCAAAGCATCCTCATCTTCTTCACCCGTACGAATGCGCACAACACGCTCCACATTGGTGACGAAAATCTTACCATCGCCAATTTTCCCCGTATTGGCTGCGCCTCTAATCGCTTCGATGATAACATCCACCTGATCATCTGCGATCACTATCGTGATGCTAATCTTTGGAATAAAATCAACATTATATTCCGCTCCACGATAAAGCTCGGTATGTCCTTTTTGCCTGCCATGCCCACGCACATCCGTGATACTCATGCCGACAACACCAATATCCAACAATGCATCCTTCACATCGTCCAGCTTGAATGGTTTCACAATTGCTGTGATTTGTTTCATATACTCTCCTATTTTACATGAGGTTTATCTGCATGAAGGGGTCAACCATAAACATGAATTTTATTTAATGCAAAAAAGGGCAAGTGATTGCTCACTTGCCCTTCCTTTATCTTTGGTTTTATCTATTCATGCAAATAGAATGGTAACCATTTAAATTTTAAGTTGTTACCTACGACAAAACCTCAGATTTTGTTGTTTTATAGCGTTATGACTTATGTCCGAACTCTGGATATGCTTCCAAACCACATTCGCCCACGTCCAAACCTTCGTATTCTTCTTCTGCTGAAACACGAACGCCAAACACTGCTTTAATTGCAAACCAAACTGCAAAGCTAGATGCAAACACAAACGTAAAGATCACGCCAATGCCCATCAATTGTGCAGAAAGTGTCGCATCAGGATTGGTCAGGACTACAGCCAACAGACCCCAAATACCAACCACACCATGCACAGAAATTGCGCCTACTGGATCATCAATTTTAAACTTACGATCCATAAAGACAATCGAAGCCACCACAAGCAAACCACCAGCCGCACCAATCAAAGTTGCCACTTCAGGTGAAGGTGTCAGCGGTTCCGCAGTAATCGAGACCAAACCAGCCAAAGCACCATTTAATGCCATGGTCAAATCTGCTTTGCCAAACCACAAACGCGCAAATATCAAGGCTGCTACACAACCACCAGCTGCCGCCATATTGGTATTCACAAAGACCATCGCTACAGCATTCGCTTCGCCAACATCGGATACTTTAAGCTCAGATCCACCGTTAAAGCCGAACCAACCCATCCATAAGATGAATGTACCCAAAGTTGCCAAGGGAAGGTTCGCGCCAGGAATAGCGTTTACAGAACCATCTTTATTGTATTTTCCTTTACGCGCACCAAGCAGCATCACACCTGCCAAAGCCGCAGCCGCGCCAGCCATATGCACTACACCAGAGCCAGCAAAGTCACTAAATCCTGCTGCATCCAAGAAACCACCGCCCCATTTCCACATGCCTTGTAATGGATAAATGAAACCTGTGAAGACAATCGCAAAAGCAAAGAAAGCCCAAAGCTTCATACGCTCAGCTACTGCACCAGAAACGATAGACATCGCAGTTGCCACGAAAACCACTTGGAAGAAGAAGTCAGACAACGTTGAATAATAAGGCGCATCATCGCCACCAGCAGTAACTGCTGATGTAGCATTATCGCCACCAAGACCAAAGCTTAATGCATCGGGTAAGAAACCACTTGCAGAACCACCATACATGATGTTGTAACCCACTACCATGTACATGATACAAGCAATTGAATACAACACGATATTCTTGGTTAAGATTTCCGCTGTATTCTTAGACCTAACCATACCAGCTTCCAACATGGAGAAGCCTGCTGCCATCCACATCACGAATGCACCCATCACCAAGAAGTAAAAGGTGTCAAGTGCGTATTTTGTTTGGAGAATATCTCCTGATAACTGTTCCATTGTTATAGCTCCCTTAATTCAATGCGTCGGCATCTTCTTCGCCAGTACGGATGCGTATAACACGCTCCACATCTGAAACAAAGATTTTACCATCGCCAATTTTTCCGCTGCTAGCAGCAGTTTTGATAGCTTCAATCACAGCATCTACCTGATCGGCAGTGACTACGATTGAAAGTTCAGTTTTTGGAATGAAATCCACATTATATTCTGCACCACGATAAAGCTCGGTATGCCCTTTTTGACGACCATGTCCGCGAATTTCGCAAACACTCATGCCAGAAACACCAATTTCGAGCAGTGCGTCTTTTACGTCATCAAGTTTAAATGGCTTGATAATAGCTGTTACTCTTTTCATCGCTCACTCCTGTTTTATTTTTTAATACGACTAACGGTTGTAACCAAAGAAAAGGGAGCCTAAAGCTCCCTATCCCAATTAGAATGATGCGTTTACGCCGATTGCAAACTCAGTGTCTAAAGTATCAAATGTACCTACAGTCAAATTAGCAGAAATATTATCGAAATCTTTGCTTAAACCAAAAGTAGTTTGATTCACGCTGCTGCCTGTGTCAGGAGAAACGATACCAAAAGCAACCGAAGCATCAAACATATCCGCTACCGTAGTTCCAGCGCCGAATTCAGTGTATTTGTAACTATCACCAACATAAACAGTTGCTGAAGCAATACCGTAAGAAGCACCAAGATAAAACTCATTAAAGTCAAGAGCAGCAGCATGTT
>JAUZQU010000048.1 GCA_030950835.1 Mariprofundaceae bacterium
AAGCCGCCCTACGCTGGAAAATCGCCGAGTTATACTGGAATCAAGGCAGTCTGGAAGATGCTCAAACCACCATCATTGACTTACAAAGCCGCTTTCATCAGGCAGAAGCGATTGATAAAAGTTGGTTTATGTTAGGTAAAATCTACTTTCTCAACAAAAATTATAGCGCAGCCCGCAATGCCTTCTTACGTTATGCTGTGTTGGTGCCCAGTGCCTCCGACCAAGGTTATCAAGTGCAAATGTGGACTGCCTTGATTGATTATGAAGAAAAACGCTTTGTTCAGGCACTGCAAACCTTGAACCATATCATGCGCAAAAAATCCAGTCTCATCACCCAACAAGAAAGTATTTATGCGCGTTACATTTTGCTCTTGGACATTCAAAATCAAAGCAAATCTGCCCTCAAACATGCCAAACGTTTCAATAAAAAGCATAAACAAAGCTTACATGCTGCCGAAATTCGTTTGTTACACGCTGATTTATTAGCCGATTTACCCAATATGAAAACAGCCACCATCATTAAAGCCTATGGTATCTTGGCTGAAAGTGAGGCGGATACGGTGATTGGGCGCAAAGCATTTATGCGTAAAATGATGGCAAACGTGCAACATAAAACAACATACCGCAACCTCAAACCCGTCATCATTGCGCTCAAACGTATTGCCAATCAAAACCAACTCTCTGAAATCGAAGATGAAGCATTTTTACATGAAGCCATCTTATGGGAAAGGTTGGCTGCCTTTGATAGCGCACACTCTCCGCGTGGTGCTGCTGAGGCAGCTTTAGAACAGTTTACCCAAGCATCTTCATCCGTGAACCCACGGCTTGCCAAACAAGCCAAAAAACAAGGCAAAGTCGCATTAAAACGGCAAATGAAAACCTTAATCAAACAAAAAAGGTGGCTGCCTACTGTCTCCTTATGGGAGCGTTTTCCCAACTTTCGTCCACCTGACAACGAAGCTGCCAAGCTGCGCTTTGATGTGGCGCACGGTTTACGTTTACTCATGGAATACGAACAGGCAGACAGCATACTCCAACAATTACACAGCCTCGCTGATGGTAGTGTGTGGGGTGAAAAAGTCATGTTGGAACGCGCCCGTTTATGGCATGACAAAGCAGATCCTCAAGGTGTCAACAAGGTCATGCGCTGGTTAGACAAACATGAATACACGCTTTATCGCCCTGAAATGTTGGTCTTGGTGGCGCGTATGCAGCTGCAAAACAAAGATGCAGTTGCCGCAGCGCATACCCTAAAATTTGTCTTACCCGAAGATATTGCACCCGATGCCCAAGCTGAATATTGGCAGGTTGTCGCACGTTCAGCAGAGTCGTTATCACGCTGGCACACTGCGGCTCGCGCTTGGCGTTTTTATGCGCAACAAGATGTGGATGATGCTGAAAAAGCCAAGCTGAATCAAGCGCATGCTCTGTTCAAAGGGCATGATTTTTTACCTGCCGAAGCCTTATATAGTAAAACACCCAAATCTTTAATCACCCCCGTTTGGCAATATCGCTACAGCATGTGCCAGCTCAAAAGTGGCAAATGGAACCAAGCTTTAGAGCGCCTTGAGAAGCTCAAATACAATCCCGATGCAGGTATTTATGCTTCCATGGCTGCGCTCACCCTTGCTGAACGCGAAGGCGACCGTTTGCTGGAGGAAAACCCATGAACAACCCTCAACCCATTGCCATTATTGGTTTTCCCATGCAGCAATTAGCAGACTTACAAATCCAACTTGGCACCCTTTTACCCAACACCGCCCTTGAACCCATCATGCAATTACAAGATATCATGATTGGGCATTACCAAGTGTTTTTCATTTGGGACGATGTCACCACCACAGGTTTAGTGCATAGAATATTCAAACAACAACCTCAAGCCAATGTGGTGGTCTTAGCAGCAGCAGGGCATAGCGAACGCGCTCAAGATTTGATGGATATGGGTATTATGGACTACCGAACCCTGCCTTGTCCTGATGAAGTGTTGAGCATTTATATGCGTAAATCAGGGCATCAATCTGCCTTGCATCAAGCCGCCAAACAACAGCAACAAGGCTCGGATGTTTTCATCAGTGAAGACATTGAAACCCGACGTTTGCTCGACCAAGTAGCCTTGGTTGCGCCCAGCAATGCTTCGATTTTTGTAGTTGGCGAGTCAGGTACGGGAAAAGAGCGTATGTCGCGTTATATTTATCAATGTTCACAACGCAAAGACCATGCTTTTATTGCCTTAAATTGCGCTGCTATTCCTGATGGCATGTTAGAATCAGAGTTGTTTGGACATGAAAAAGGTGCCTTTACAGGTGCAGATAAAGCCAGAGCTGGTAAATTTGAGTTGGCCCACCAAGGTACCTTATTACTCGATGAAATCACCGAAATGCCCTTGCATTTACAAGCCAAATTATTGCGTGTTTTACAAGAAGGCGAAGTCGATAGATTAGGCGGCAACAAACCCATTCAAGTCGATGTACGCATCATTGCCACCAGCAATAGAAATGTCGAACAAAGCGTGGCTGAGGGTAAGTTTCGTCAAGATTTATACTACCGTTTGAATGTGGTGACCGTGGTTTTACCCCCTTTACGCTCACGTTTGGTGGATATTTTACCTCTAGCCAAGCATTTTTTAGAGCGTTTTGCCCAAATGTATCAACGTGACATGCCTGAGCTCAGCCCGCAAGGTCTAGAAATATTACAACATCATACTTGGGATGGTAATGTCCGCGAATTGGAAAATTGTATGCACCGATCATTTTTAATGTGTACCGAAGGCATCATCCAAGCCGAACATTTGGGTCTGCAAGGCTTGCTCAGCAATCATGTAGCAAACCAAGAAAGCACAACATGTGATGTGCAAGCAGGCATGAGCATTCGACATATGGAGCGTGCTTTGATTGAACAAACCCTTGAACATGTGCAAGGAAATCGTACCGAAGCTGCAAAATTGCTCGGTATCAGCATACGCACCCTGCGCAACAAGTTAAAAGAATATCAAGGTGGGCAAGCTTTACTTGCTTCCAGCCTTTAGGTGGTGAACCCATGAAAATTCAGCCCAGCAGCAATAAAAAAGTCTCAACACGCGTTAAACAGCATACTTCGACCTCGAATAGTCAGTTTCAAGCTTTGTTCACAGCACAAAGTCATCCAAATGAGCCCACTGATGTCACCACCAACGTAGCAGAGACCACCCATACAGCAGACAAGCAGCAAGCAAAATCATCGCCCATCATCGCCCAAGCCCTCGATACCTTAGAGCAAGCCATGATTCAGCTTGATGAAGGTCAACATCTGCCTGAACAAGCCTTAGATGCCATCCGTGATTTGCGTCAAGCGCTGAAAAACAACCCTGAAAACATGTCCCCACAAAACAGTAACGAAGCAGACACCTTGCTTGCTGTTGAAACCAAACGATTAGAAACATTAAATAAAATTTAGGATTTTTGATGATAACCATCACATTCTTGTCATGTGAAGGCACTAAGCTCTGCCACATAGAAAGTCGTTAAAGCGGCATACACAGGAGTCTGATATGCGTACATTCACTAAAAAATTAGGTCAATTTCTTTATCGTGATGGTCCGATGTTGCTTGTTTCCACTCTTTTTGCAGGTCTTTTCATTCAAGAAATTGCTATGTCTAGCTAAACCATTATAGATAAACCTGCCCAAAACATACTTGGGCAGGTTTTCAAACCCTTAATATGCTTCAAAAAATTTCGCTATCCACCTGCACCTTACCTTGCTCAATCAACCCTTGGTTCAGTAAGTCTTGATACGAGCAAACCCGATTGCGCCCATGTTCTTTGGCGTAATAAAGTGCTTTATCGGCATGATCAAACAAGGAACTCGGCAATATGCCCGATTCAAGCACCACAAAACCAATGCTTACCGTGATATGTCCCACTTGCGGAAATTTAAAATCATCCACCATCTTACGAAAGCGCTCTAACACGGCTTCTGTTTCCTCTTGGGATACCGTATCGAGTAATACCACAAATTCTTCGCCACCATAACGGTACAAATCATCCGTATTACGAAAGCATTCTTTCATTAAACCTGCAAACAGTAACAACACCTCATCACCATACAAATGCCCAAAATTATCATTCACCCGCTTGAAAAAATCAATGTCCAACACACATAAACTGGGCATCCACGAATGCTCATCTTCTCGTCTCTTGCCCACACTTTTCACATGCAATAAGCGCCCCAAACGCTCAGCCAAAGCTTGTCTATTTTCTAATCCCGTTAAAGGATCATTTTTATGGGCGCTAATATGTTGGTCACAGTGGCGGAATATCTTTGCCAGCATCAAAATAGCATCCATATCCTGTGTCTTCATCACCGCATCAGACTCAATCACCCATACATCACATTGCGCTTGGGCGCGTTGCACAGGCACAAAAAGGACATTTCCTTGTGTTTGCCTCTGCATCTCTTTTTTCTCTAAACATACCAACAAGTCAGGGTGTTTCGCCATCTCATGAATGTCATGTTCGGTTTGATCGGCATATGCCATCAGCGCCACAGCTTTGCCTTGTTTATAATTCGCTACTTCAAAACCGCTCACCTTGCTTACCCAAGCCATCTCTCGAATATGCGTCAACAAGGTCAAATGCAACTGATGCGAGGATTGCTGCGCCATCAATTGCAACATACCCTGACACATCAGGCAGTTTTGGGTGTGTTCCTCATGTATCAAAACAACTCCACTTCACCTTCATCCAAGTTCTTTTGTGAAACTGGATTACGCTCTTCTAAAGCCAACTCTTTTTTATAACGCATCATATTGATATGAATCTCCGTGATTTTATCGGCATAACCACCCACCCCATCCGCTTCTACAGGGTCAATATTCGACAAACCTTGCGTCATACGCAAGACAAAACCTTCCATACGCTCCAAATGCAAGCGGGTATGCCCCAAGCTTTGGCTGGTAATGTCTTCAAATTGCAACGCCCGTACTGCCACCCCCAAATGATGGCGCACCCGCCCATTTCCTTCGGTCACATCCGTTCGACAAGATGCAATTAGGTTGGTGACTTCATAAAAGTGTTTGAGCAATGTTTCAATTTCCTGTTTGGATTGATACACATCATCCATATCCCGCGAAGCCACTTCTTTAATCAAACGGTGGCTATCCGAAAATGAACCTGCCGCCTGCTCCATGCTTTGTAATGCTTGGCTTTGATTATTTTCAGCCTCGGCTAACACTGCGCGTAAGGCATCCATGTCTACATCTTCATCTTTTTCATCACACAAATCACGCATATTTTGCAGCAATGCCTTAGAGCGACGGTTACCCTCCACCATTTCACCCATACGATGTTGCGAACCTTCCAATGCCGATAAGGCATTCAAACTACTACGGCTGCTATCAATCAGCATATCCACAAATCGTTTAAGAATTTCAGCTGCCCTATCATTTTGTTGGAAGATATTAGGTGTATCATCATGCTGACTCACCGCTTCCATCATCAATGACGATAATACCTGCATCTGATTGGCTGTTTCCACCGTCACACCATCAAAGCTGGCATGTAAAGAAGCTATCGCATCTTTAAGCAGGGATTCAATTTGACTGATTTGACTTTGTATGCCTGAAATTTCATCTGCGACACCATCTGCGACATCATCAAATACACCGTCCACCACTTGATGAAAACGGGCAATAGAGTTTTTGTTGTTGTCTTCACCTTGATTTTTCTGCATCTCTTTCACCTCTAACTCGACCTTCTACTCAATCTATCACCTTAGTTTCTTTATCAAGTGTGATGCCACATCTTGTAAAGGCAAAATGCTTGCTGCGCCACCACATTTTACCGCTTCACCCGGCATTCCCCACACCACACTACTATTCTCATCTTGAGCGCAAGTATGTGCGCCTGCATCACGCATTTCCTTTAATCCTTTTGCACCATCATCACCCATACCCGTCAAAATCACACCCACGGCATTTGGCCCTGCATGTTGGGCTACCGAACGAAACATCACATCCACCGAAGGTTTATGACGGTTCACCGCTGGTCCATCATGCAATTGAATCATGAAACGCGCCCCACTTCGCTTGAGCAACAAATGCCTATCACCTGGTGCAATATAAGCATGACCAGGCAATATTTGTTCACCATCTTTAGCTTCGCTCACCACCAAAGCAGAAGTAGCATCTAAACGCTGGGCAAAAGAGGCGCTAAATGCCGCTGGGATATGTTGCGAAATCACGATACCTGGAAAATCTGCGGGTAAATCAGCCAATACCTCTTTAATCGCCTCCGTCCCTCCTGTCGATGCACCTATGGCAATCAATTTATCGGTGGTATGATAATGTTGGATTGTTTTGGCTGCCAACACCGCATCTGCGGAAAGCTTTTTGTCTACCTTTAAAGGTTTATCCACCCTAGATGGCAAAGCCCTCACCCTTGCCACAGCTGCCGTCCTCACTTTTTCAACCAGCTCTCTTGCGTAATCATGTATCGCATTGGCAAAGTCAGCTTTGGGTTTGCTCACAAAATCAATCGCACCCAATTCAAGCGCCCGCAAAGTCACATCCGCACCTTTTTCAGTCAACGTCGAAACCATCACCACAGGCATAGGGCGCAATCGCATCAAGTTGGCTAAAAAGGTTAAACCATCCATGCGTGGCATTTCTATATCCAAGGTCAACACATCAGGTTGCAACTTTTTAATACGCTCGCGGGCAATCAGTGGATCAGATGCTGTACCCACCACTTCAATACCTGCTGCCTCATTTAAAATATCCGTTAATAACTTCCGTACCAGGGCAGAGTCATCAATAACCAGAACTTTAATCATTGCATACTCCTTGAGATAATATGTTCATCACAGCACTCAAAATAAATCCACTTCGCCAGACACAGGTTTCGAATCAATGGTGTGTAAGTAGTTGGCTTCACGTTCACAAATTTTGTTCACATGCATAGATTTCAGTGTTTTCATCAATACACGCCCTGTTTGAGGGAAATAATAGATTTTCCGTGGTGCATTGCCGCCTACATGATGTCCCACGACTTTTAAATTTTCCTCTTTCAAATATTCCCGTACAAAACGAATATTATCCGCCCCCACATCCCCCATTTTCGCCAACATACGTCCGCCACCAAAAATCTTAATCTCCAAGTTGCGTTTAGAGCCACCATGTTTAATAATATCGTTGATTAAATGCTCCATAGCATAATTACCATAACGTTCTGCCGAAGATACAGGCGCACTTTGCCATGCTTGTTTATCTTTATGATGAATAGGCAGCATAAAATGGTTAATACCACCCAGCCCCAGCTCAACATCCCGAATACATGCTGAAATACACGAGCCCAACACCGTATAAATCGCTTCATTTTGGTCTGTAATATAATAGTCACCAGGCTGCACTTTGGCGCAAAAGACATCATGTGCGCCATACCAATGGCGGCTAATATGTTCAAAGCCAGGGATGGTGGGTGGCATGGCTGGTCTTTTCATGCCTTCACTCCTTGGTTTTGGTAAATGGTATTGCCAATCAGTTTAAAGTCATCATTGACCCGAAATAAAGACTCCGAATGCCCAATGAATAAATGCCCTTGTGGTATCAAAGCACCTGCATAACGTTGGCAAAGCTTGGCTTTGGTCGCATGGTCAAAATAAATAATCACATTGCGGCAGAAAATAAAGTCAAACTCACCTTGCATAGGCCAATCATGCAAAAGATTAAGTTGTTTAAAGGTAATCATATCCTTTAATTGTTGGGCTACCCTCACCTTGCCCGAATTTGCCCCCGAACCCTGCTTAAACCAGCGTTTAATCAAACTTTTATCGACTTTTTCAAGGCGGTTAAGGTCATAAATACCCTTGGCTGAATGTTCAACCATCTGGCTATCTAAATCGGTAGCCAGAATTTTCACATCCCAATATGCTGGCAGTAAATCAACAATGGTCATCGCAATGGAATAAGGCTCTTCACCACTAGAACAACCCGCAGACCAAATACGAATCTTCTGCTCACCCTTTTTCTTTTTCTCTGCCAATAAAGCTGGCATCAACACATCTTTGATATATTCAAAATGATGTTTTTCACGGAAAAATGCTGTTAAATTGGTGGTAATCGCATTGGTAAACTCTTCTAACTCTGCATCATGCCCTGATTGAATCAGCTCGATATATTCATCAAATGTCGCCAAACCAAGCGCACGAATACGCCGCACCATTCTCGAATAGACCAGCTCTTCTTTGCCTTCTTTGAGGTGTATGCCAGTATGTTGATACACCAGCTTGGCAATATGCTTAAAGTGTCGATCCGAGAAGTGATATTCATGTTGCGCCGACATCGTTAAGTCCTCAATCTCATCGCCTTCATTGCGGCAACTGTAAACTTGCTGCCAAACCCAAGGTCGTGGCAGTCTCACACAAACCTACTGAAGGGTTTTTCCATAAGAACTCACGATCCATATTTTTTGTCTTTTGCACAAAAGCATACAACAACTGCACCGCTGCCGTATCCACACGCCCTACTTCAGCCGCATCCAACGTAATCACACCTTGTTTAGCCAAGGCAGACTTTAATTGGCTGTGTAAATCATGTGCTGTTTGTATGGTTAAATCGCCTTGTAAACAAGTCACTGCGGTCTCGTCAAGCGTTTGAACAGCCGTGTCCAGCGCCTCGCCTACAGTGGTAGTTTCGACTTCATTTACTGTTTTTTCGACCATTTCTACTGTATTTTCACTGTTTTCAGCCTGATTTGCCATGTTTTTCACTTGCTGCTCAGCTTGTTTATCACCCTCATCGGATTGCACCTCGTCTTTTTTAGCCTCAACAGGCTCAACAGCCGCATCTTCATGAATCCAAGCCAATGGGTCATGCCCTATCATCGATTTCTTCTTATTTTTACTCATGGTTTTGTCCTATCTTGCACAATATCTTCGGCTAATGTTGCATAATCTTTGGCTGCTGGGCATGAGGCATCATATTCAAAGATAGTTTGCCCAAAACCAGGGGAAACTGCCAAAGCTGCCAACTCACGAATCACAGTTTGTAACACAGCATGGGGGAAATATGCCTGTAGTTTCTCCAATACTTCTTTACCCAGCGTACGGCGGCGATGAAAGCGGGTCACCACGAAACGGTGTTGCAAGGTATGCCCTAATTTATCTTCAAAGTTTTTGAGCGTACTCATCAAATACGACACACCCTGCAAACCAAAATAATCTGCGCTCACAGGAATCAGAATCTCATCCACGGCATACAAACTGTTCATCACCAACATACCCGCTGATGGCGGGCTATCAATCAAGATGAAGTCCCAATCTTGTTCGGGCAACAATGATGCTCGCAAACGTTCACCCCTACCTTCTGCTGCCCCCAAAATTTCCACATCACAAAGGCGCACACCCGCAGGCACCAAAAAAAGATTGTTGCGCACCTCAAGCATATGTGCCTTAAGACTTTCTCCGTCCAACAATGCCGCGTCTAAACCCGTACAATCCCTTGGGTTAACATTCAACCCTGCTGTCAAATGTGCTTGGGGATCCATATCCAAAACCAAAATACGTTTGCCCTGTAATGCCAAGGCATGTGCAATATTCAATACGGTAGTGGTTTTACCAACACCACCTTTTTGATTGATAATTGCAATTTTCCGCATGGTTTTGACTCCTTATCCACCCAAATACACCTGTATAAAGCTTTCTCTTCGCTGAGCAGACCTTACACCATGCTCTTTTTCTACTACGCTGATATTCAACAGGCTCTTTCGAACATCAAATGCGGCTGGCACACCACCTCACAGCAATGTGCCCATCGTCTGCTTATGCCTAGAACTCATTCCATTCATCGCTGCTTGCCTCGGACTTTGTTTGTTGCGCAGCCGCCTCTTTTTTGCTTGAGCGAGCGGCTGTCTTTTTACCCTTGCTGCTTTTTTGTTGATTGGCGGTCTTCGTTTTTCTTTTCTCTTGTTGATTCTCATCATCCAAGGTGAAACCCTTCATCATTTGCTGCATATCACCTGCTTGGTCATCAAGCCCTTCCGCCGCCGCCGCAGCT
>JAUZQU010000049.1 GCA_030950835.1 Mariprofundaceae bacterium
ACTGGTTAACCCAGCATTGCTACCAAGTGTATAAGCTTCTTGCCCTGATATAGTGACGGTATTGGTTTCAGCGCCCACTGTTCCTGCAAGAGCACCAAATTGAATGCTCAAAGTTGAGCCGTCATCCAATTGAGCATCTACATTTGAGTTGGCTTTGAAGGCAACATTACCCACGTTTGCACCAGTAGCATTGGTGATTGCAATATCACCAGTACCTACAGCTGTTTGAGTGGCTACAGCAATTGTACTCGTCGTAGCAGCAGCAGGAGCACCAGCAATGTCCATAGTTAATGATAGTGCTGAACCATCAGATAGGGTTAAAGCATTGACTTGACCTGCAACAAAAGCAATAGATCCGCCTGCTAATAAGTCAGTAGCGCCCGTTCCTGATGAAGTCACACCTGTAATAGCACCAGTTGCATCTTGATTAACGGTGTATGTGGCATTGCCATTGGTTGTAGACTGCGTGGTGACCGATAGCGCAGATGCATCAGCACCTAATGTAGCTGCTCCAGGCGTACCATCTTGTGCAAAACCAGAGCCATTGGTCAACGTATATACTGCATTTGGGGCAGTCGTTGAAGCCGATGATACTTTCGCACCAAGAACAGTCGTATTGGTACCAGCGTTAAAGTTGGTATTAAAACCAACCGAGCCAGCGCCTTTACCATTCAATAGCTCAATACCATTGTATTTTGTACCACCAGCGATTTTGTCAATCTGGGTTTCGAGTTTGATACGCTCTGCATCGAGTTTACCAAGCTCACCAGCGTTGTTGGCTGAAGATGCCTGCACAGCTAGGGATTGAATACGTCCAACCATATTCTGAATCTCTTGTACTGCCGAATCAGCCATTTTTACCATCGCTGTTGCTTGATTCACGTTCAAGCTTGCAGCTTTTAAGCGTTGTCCCTGTGCTTCAAGTTTTGAAGACACCGCGAAACCTGACGCATCATCTGCCGCGTTGTTCACACGGAAACCAGATGCTAAACGTGATAAGGAATCGTTTTGGGCGTTGCTGTTACTATTTAGAAATTTCAGGGCGCTCATCGCCGCTGTGTTTGTTTGTACTGATAATGCCATGGGTTACTCTCCGTAGTAGTTTTTTGATACGTAAACGACATCATGCCATGTTACGTTGTGCGTCCTGCGGGTCTTGCCAAGATGCCATCCATTGCGCCTTGTTGGGTATGTCTATCGCAAGCTAAAAGCGCAACTTTAGAAAAAATATAAAATTGACGGCGATTATGAATGCAGTTAGATTTGCTCCTGATTTATTTTTTTCTAAACTTCAAACACACAGGTGAAAAAAACATGGCGATTGTAAATGTAAGCGATGATAGCTTTGATCAAGATGTACTTAAGGCAGATGGTGTAGTATTGGTGGATTTCTGGGCGCCTTGGTGTGGCCCTTGTAAACAAATTGCACCTTTATTGGAAGAAGTTGCCGCTGAAATGGGCGACAAATTGACCGTTGCTAAGATTGATATTGATGAAAACCCCAATACACCTGGTAAATATGGTGTGCGTGGTATTCCAACATTAACTATCTTCAAAGATGGTAATGTGCAAGGCACAAAAGTGGGTGCGGTGACCAAAGGTAAGTTGGTTGATTTCATCAACGAACACTTGGCTTAATATTACTTTTAGCACGATATTGATTGGATGTTGATTTAATGTTCAGATGGCTTGAAAACAAAAAGGTAGAGCTTGGCTCTGCCTTTTTTGTTTGGCTGTATGCTTTGTTGGTCGTGATGAGTTTGTTATTAGGTTTGTTTTGGCAGAGTTTTCATTTGCCTGCTACATCACCTCAAGGTTTTCCGATTCATTTTTATCAGCATGTATTGGGGCATTTGGATGGGCGCTCTTGCCCTGCATATCCTGTATGTTCAAGTTATGCCAAACAAGCGTTTAATAAACACGGTGCTTTGCTGGGTTCATGGTTGATGATTGATCGTTTGATTCATGAAGTGGGCGATTTAGATGTTGGACCGTGGATAAACTGGCAAGGACAACGCCGCCTTTATGACCCTTTAGAACGAAACGACTTTTGGTTGGAGGAAGAACATGAATAAACAGGTAATAGATAGAAAAAGAACACAAGAACAGGGTTTTACCTTGTTGGAAATCATGGTGGTGTTGGTGATTATTGGGGTGTTGGCAGCCGTGGTTGCGCCGAGTTTTATTGAGCGTGCAGATGAAGCCAAGGTGGAAACAAGCAAAGCGCAAATGCAAAATATTGGGCAAGCTTTGAAGTTATACCGCTTGCAAAATGGACATTATCCATCATCAGGTGAAGGCATCAATGCTTTGGTGGCTGGTGATAAAAAGGGCAAGAAATATTTAGATAGATTGCCTAAAGATGGCTGGAGCAATGCTTTTGTCTATTTATCACCGGGTGTGCATGGTGATTTTGATATTCTTTCGTATGGTGGTGATGGTAAAGCTGGTGGTTCGGGTTTTGATGCGGACATTGGCAACTGGGAGTAGTGTTGGGCGAGCGTAACCAAGGTGTAAAGCCTTTGAGCGCTCAACATGCAGAGTCGGGTTTTACTTTATTAGAGATTTTGTTGGTGATTGTGATTGTCGCGGTGACTGCGGCGATGGTTGTGCCTTCGATTTCATTGGTGGGTATGGGTTCGGTGCAAGATGAAGCCAAGCGTTTACGTTTAACCATGCGTTTAGCTATGGAAGAAAGCCAACTTTCTGGGCAACCGTTGCGTTGGCTTGCGACTGAACATACTTGGTCGTTTGAAGTGTTTAGCTTAGATGATGGAAAATGGTCAGCCTTTGAAGAGCCTCCTTTAAGTACATATCAATTACCACAAGGTGTACGCATTATGAGCGTGCAGCAAGCAGGTGACTTTGCTTTGGATATGGTGGTGGAACGCGAAGGTGCAGATGATGCGCCTATTGTGGGCATGGTTTTGTTGCTTCCTGATGGCACAACATCGCAAAGTAATGTGCGATTAGAGGGTGAAGGTGATGGAGATGATGAGGTAAGGCAGCTGCAGATTCGCCCTGGCCCTGCGGGCATCCGTTTAAAAGCCTTGGAACCTTAGGCTAAATCGAACAACTTATTTTCCAAACGCCTCTTTTGTAAGACTTTGCTATAGTAATTCATAAATTGAAATACATTTCGTCATTCCCGTGAAAATGGGAATCCACCTACACGCTCATGTGGCGATTGAGCGGATGCCAAGGTAACTCAATACTTGAACCACTATAACATGCGTGGCAAAGTTTATATATTGCTATTTCTTTCGAAGCCATGCTTCATATCCCTATCGTCTATCGGG
Organism: Mariprofundaceae bacterium; assembly: GCA_030950835.1. Taxonomy (GTDB): domain Bacteria; phylum Pseudomonadota; class Zetaproteobacteria; order Mariprofundales; family Mariprofundaceae; genus Ghiorsea. Next base: position 3,300 of record JAUZQU010000049.1, read on the forward strand.
CAACCATTTATCGTGAATCCGTCGTGAAACGGGGCGTGAGCTGCTTTTATTTCAATGTTGAATCAGCTTGA
>JAUZQU010000005.1 GCA_030950835.1 Mariprofundaceae bacterium
GGTGCGAAGATGACACAACAACATGCAGAGCTGATACAATATGGTAAAGACAGGCTTGATGGGCTGTATACAGAGGTGGATGTTGCCTTTAAACAAGGTGAGAGTGGGCAAGTGTTGATGGATTTGATGTGTCAAGGCGTGGATGATTTGTTGATTCACTTGTGGCAGAAGGTGGCGCCTGCATCATCAGAAAGCATTGATTTTGTGGCAGTCGGTGGTTATGGACGTGCCGAACTTGCTCCGCAATCGGATTGGGATGTATGGTTTTTGCTGCCTGATGATGTTCATGATGAGATGCAGCAAGATATTGAGGCGTTTTTGTATGTGATGTGGGACATGAATGCCAAAATTGGGCATGCTGTGCGTTCGGTGGCGCAAACATTGGATCATATCAAAGAAGATTGGAATTCTGCTACAGCAGCCCAAGAAATGCGGCTTTTGTGTGGTAAGGGTGATGTTTTTGCTGAATTAAAGCGAAAAATAGCGGTTTTCTTCAAAAAACAACGTAAAAAGTTCATTGCAGCGAAATTACTTGAACATCAAGCCCGCCACCAACGCACGGGTAACACTGCATTTATGATGGAACCTGACATCAAAGAGTGCCAAGGCGGCTTGAGGGATGTGCAATCTGTGTTTTGGATTGCTAAAGCATGGTATGGCGTGGATAACGTGGAAGATTTGGCGAAAAATAAACATATATCGCCGCGTGAAATGCAAGATTTGTGTTCAGCTCAAGACTTTTTATGGCGATGCCGCGTGGGTTTACATTTAGAAGCCAAACGTCCTAGCGACCGCTTATCTTTTGAACAACAGGCCAGCTTAGCGGATATGATGGGTTATTCAGCTGTAGCCCATCGCCCTGCGGTGGATGGGTTGATGAAGGATTATTTTCGTCAAGCGGGAAGAATCACCCGTGTGACAGGTTTATTGTTGCAAGACTTTGAAGAAAAGCTGCATCCGATTCGTTGGCGGAGATGTAAAAAAATCAATGCTGTATTTAATACAGTGGGCAAGCAAGTGGGCTTGCAACATGTTGATGTTTTTAAGCGTGACCCATTGAATTTATTGCGTATTTTTAATGTGGGGCAAGATGAACACCGTTGGTTGAGTAGCGCTGCGTTGCGCCAAATCCGTGAAGATGTGCGTTTGATTGATGATGGTTTTCGCGATAATCCTGAAGCACATCGTATCTTTTTGCGTATTCTTAGACATCCAAGAAATGTATTTTGGGCATTAAAAGAAATGAATGCTACTGGTGTCTTGGGGCGCTTCATGTCTGATTTTCGGGATGTAGTGGGGCTTGGGCAGTTCAATCAATACCATGCTTATACCGTGGATGAACATACGATTCGTGCTGTAGGTGAAGCACGAAATATGATGCATCATGATCGCGAAGAGCGTCTGCCGCTTGCTCAAGAGGTGATTCACCGCTTAAAACGCCCTGACTTGTTATATCTGGCGCTTATTTTCCATGATATTGCCAAAGGTATGGCAGGGGATCACTCGGTGAACGGCGAAAAGCTGGCGCGCGAATTTTGTTTGCATATAGGGTTGACTGAAGATGGCGCAGCTTTGGTGGCTTGGTTGGTGCGCGAGCATTTGACTATGGCGATGGTTTCGCAGCGCAGTGATTTATCTGACCCAGAAGTCATTCAAAACTTTGCCAATAAAGTGGGCAGCATGGAAAGGTTAAATAACTTATTGTGTTTAACGGTGGCAGACATTGCGGCTGTGGGCCCGAATGTGTGGAATGATTGGAAAGGTGCTTTATTAAGCCAGCTTTACCATGCGACAAGGCAAGTATTGATGGATGTGCCGCCAAACAAAGCATGGCAGGAAGAACAACGCCAAATACGCATCAACAGCACGCTTAAACTCAGTGAACAACCTGCTTTGTTGCAGCCCATATTAACGAAGCTACCGCAAAGGGTGATCGCCCACTTTCCACCGAATCAACTGCTGCCCATCGCCCAACTTTTGCAGCAAAACCTTGAGCATGGGGTAAGTCATCATATTGATGAAGACCGCTGTGATACCATGATTTTGATTCATAGCGAGGAACAAAAGGCGCTGTTTGCTAAATTAACGGCTGTGATTGCAGCAGGGCAAGTGAATGTGGTGGCGGCACATGCTTTTTCTTTGGGTGAAGGTCGGGTATTGGATGTGTTTTATGTGCAAGATAAACAAGCCAAAACATTGCGCCATCCAGCAGACTTGCATCGTCTAAGCCAACGTATTATCAAGACTTTACAAGCAGATAAAGCTATTCAAGCGCCGAAAAAAGTAACATTCAAATCTACATTGCTGATGAAACGTGTGCCTGTGCGTGCGCGTCATTTACCTTCAGCTTCGACCATACAAACAGCCATTGAAGTAAGCGCGGCAGAACGCCCTGCTTTGTTGGCGCAGTTGGCGTATGCCATTCATCAAGCAGGTTTTGATATTCGAGGCGCGGCGATTTCGAGCTTTGGTGAACGGGTGGTGGATGTGTTTTTTATTCAGAATCATGATGGTGAAGCCTTGCAGCAAGAACATATTCAGCATCTTTGTGCTACACTACAGATTATAGGCGGTATTCATCAAGAAAAGGACGACTAAATGAAACGTTTACAACAGTGGTATCAAGGTTTGATTACATTCAAAAAGTCTGCAACACACTCACCAGGTTTTGTGTTGGCTTTGGGCGGTGGTGGTAGCCGTGGTTTGGCACATCTTGGGGTGCTTGAAGCCTTAGAAAAGCATGGCTTACGCCCTGATGCCATTGTAGGCACCAGTATAGGCGCGCTTTTTGGGGCATTGTATGCGATACATGGTGATGTGTTGGAAGTGCGTAAACGTGTGGAACATTTCTTAAACTCCGAATCTTTTTCACAATTATCACTGCCACCTTTGACCGAAGCCAAGTTAGAAGATGATTCATGGATGGCAAAGCTTGGTGCTGCTGCGCGTCATACTTTGCTGTATACCAAAGCTGCCACTGATATTGCTTTGATGGACGCTGCTGTATTGGAAGGTATTATCGCTGAATTTTGCCACGACACACACTTTGCAGACACGGTGATTCCTTTGTATATCACAGGTGTAAGTTTTCCTGCGGGCAAATGCCATGTGTTTCACGAAGGCGCTTTAACTTCGGCAGTCTCTGCGAGCATGGCGATTCCTGGTGTATTTAGCCCTGTGGTGGTGGATGGTGTGCGTTATGTAGATGGTGGTGTAGCCGCTGAACTACCCTCTTTAGAAGCCAAAAACATTGCTCAACATCAGCAAATAGTGGTGGCAGTGAATGTTGGTGCATATCCCGAACCTGAATCTGAACCTGAGCATATTATTTCCATGTTGGACTGGACAACCATGGTCAAATCGTATCATTTGCGCCAATTTAAGTATGATTATGCCGATGTGATGATTACACCACTGGTAGGGACGACCCAATGGCATGACTTTTCACACCCAGAAGAAGAGATTCGTAAAGGTTTTGATGCTACAGAAGCACAAATACCCCAACTTCTGGCGAAATTGGGGCGTTAAACTGTTGTTATTACCTTATTCTCGATAAATATTCTTCGACAAATGCTTTTCGATAAATGCTTTTCAACAAACTGTTCCCAAGCAATCGGTTTGAATCCAGACGGTTATAAACGGATGACATCCAAGATATGTTCAATGTGTGCAGGTAAAAAGGATACTTTTCGTGGTGTGACCACAATCAAATCAAAGCGACATTGCAAATGTTGATATGCCGCATATTTCCCCCACCAAGTTTGCCCTGCTGAAATCAAACGTTGGCATTTGTCGTTGGTCATTGCCAATAAACTGGCTTGGCGCTGCTGATGTCCTTTAACTTCCACAAAGGCTAAAATATCGTCTTTACAGGCAACAATATCCAATTCACCACGCCCCAAACGACAATTGCGGGCGATAATGGTATAATTTTGCTTTTGCAGATATAGACAAGCGGCATCTTCGGCTTGTCGTCCTTTTTTGGTGCTCATATTGCTTCTTTGAGGGGTGGGTGCAGCAGAGCATAGACCCGCGAACGTGAAATAGACAAATCTTCAGCAACTTCTTTTGCCAAAGCAGAGGCAGACAAACCATTGCTGCTACGTTGTTCTAAGATACGAATAATATCAGCATCTTCAATGCTTTTAGGCGCAGCGCCTGCCAACATCACTACCATTTCACCGCGTCCAGCATGCTGCTCAAAATGTGCGACCACATCATGTAAAGAGCCTTGAATAAACTCCTCATGTAGCTTGGTTAATTCTCGTCCGACACAGCATAAACGTTGATTCATGTCTTCAAGCGCTTGCAAAGCCTGTAATGTTTTCAAAATTCGCTTGGGTGACTCTAAAAAGACTTGGGTATGTGATGCTTGTTGGATGTTGTGCAGTATATGTTGCCGTGACTTTCCTTTGCGCGGCAAAAAACCAAGGTATGTGAACATATCCGTGGGCAAACCTGAAGCCGATAACGCCGCAATCGGGCTACAAGCACCCGGAATGGTGACGACTTCAAAGGCATGTTCGCGCAATAAACGCACCACATGATAACCAGGGTCGTTAATAAGCGGTGTGCCTGCATCTGAAATCAAAGCGACATCATCACCTGCAGCTAACTTTGCCATGATGTGTTGGGCTGCTTTGTTTTCATTATGATCGTGACAAGGCAGCAGAGGTGTGGATATAGTGTAATAATCCAGCAGTTTTTTGCTGGTTCTTGTATCTTCAGCGGCAATATAAGCGACGGATTTTAGGGTGGTCACCGCCCGATAAGTGATGTCTTGTAGGTTGCCAATGGGCGTAGCGACAATGAAAAGTTTACCCTGATTTGATTTCTGTTTAGTTTGCGTATCCATGATAAAGTCACTTTACACACTTTCCAAGACTACTGCAATCACCTTCGTGATTTTGCTTTTAACATCATGTGCTAGCAAACCTGCACCAGAAACCATTCATATTGATAGTCAGCGGATAGCCTTGGCTGAACAGATGGTCATGCAAAGTCGTTTGGATGTTTTGGTGCAACAAATTCACCTCGAATACCCTGAAACTACAGCGCTAAAACAACTTTTGGATTTAAGCCAAGATAAAAACTTATCCGATAGCAGCCAAGGGCAGGCCGCCTTACGTTATGCTGACGTATTGTTACAACTCAAACATCCAGAAAGCATGTTGATTGCCGCTGAAACCTTACATATTTGGGGTGAACATGTGTTGGCCACACATCTACATCTTGCTTTGGCAAAAGCGCTGATTCTTATTCAAGATGTGGATGCAGCTTTGCCACACCTCAACCAAGCATTAGATTTAACGCATCGCTTCAAACCACAAGGTTATATGACCTTGATGCAAGATATTATCAGCACTGCTCAAGCTATTTTGAGTGAAAGTAGTGAGCTGGTGCGTATCCCATGGTTGCTAACACATGCTTTGTTGGCTGAAGCACAGCGGGACAGCTTATTACAACAAGCCGCCCAGCTTGCACCGCTTGAATATGTCTTAAAACTTCGTCATACGGACAAGCCCTTGCACATCGAACAAGCCAACTTTTATCGTTATGCAGCACGCAAGGCTTTGATGGTGGGTAATTATCATGCTGTGCGGGTGATTGCGAAGATTTTGCAGTTGGATATGCCTGATACTGAGGCGAATCGCGTGGTTCAAGCTTGGGCGGTGAGCGAAGGGCAACAAAATGTAGTGGGGGTATTGCTGCCTTTAACAGGTCAATACGCGGCATACGGGCAACAAATGCTCAAAGGTATTCGTTTGGCGATGAGCCGCCCTGAATTTGAAAAAAACATCACCTTGCGTATTCAAGATACCCACGGTGATACGCAAATGACTATCGGTGCTTACCATCAATTGCTCACCCAAAATGTACAATGGGTGATTGGTCCATTGTTGAGCAATAATACAGCTGCATTATTACCCTATCTGGCTGATGATATTCCCATGATTGCTTTATCCAACCAAACCCAGCTTGCTAAGGCTTCAGAGAACTTGTTTATTCATAATCTCTCCAAGTCAGTACAAGCAAGTTTTATGGCACATCACGCTTGGCAAGCAGGCAAACAACGTATAGCGATTATTCATGGTTCAGGGGTAAGTGAACATGATGAAGCCTTGGCATTTCAACAAAGTTTTGAGGCTGATGGTGGAGAAATTGTTACTACGCTGGTTTTAGAAGCCAATGTTCACGATCATCGTTCGGCGCTGCGGGGTTTGTTACAAGCGAGTTCAGATGAGTTGTTATTGGCAAGTTTGATGGAAGAGCTTGATTTGTTTAGTGCTGAACGCAATATGGATATTAAAATCGCACCGAATTTTGATGCTTTATATATAGCTGTTGCAGGAAAGAAACTTGCTGTATTGGCAGGGCAAATGGCATATTTAGATATGCATAAAGTACCATTATATGGTAGTTATCGTTGGTTTGACGGACATTTGCTGGATGATGGTGGTCGTTATTTAAGTCGCGGTCAATTTGCGACACCGATTACCGCCTTGCCTGAACCCACATCAACGGTCTTGGATGTACAAAGCCAATTTCGGGTAATTTGGGCAGAGGATAAGATGACCCCTTTGTTTACTTTGGCTTATGATGTGGCAATGAATGTGGCATCGTTGGGTTCACGATTGGGTTTAGCTGGTCAACAAGCTATCCAAGCCTTACACGAACCAGCAGGTTTTCCAGCAATTAGTGGTCATTATTATTTTGATGAAGATGGTATCAGCCAAAAAACATTTGCCATTCAACGTATTCGCCGTGGACGCATTGAAAAGGTGATGGTGCCATAAGCAGGGTGGTATGTTACCCTAAAGTTATGCTTTAAACTGCATTCTCACCACTAAACCACCATTTTCATGGTTGCTCAAACGCAGTTGACCGTGATCCCGCTCAAGAATCTCTTGCACAATTGCCAAACCAAGCCCATGCCCTTGTTGCCCCTGCTCTGTTTGATTGCGTGTCTCATCTACCCGATAAAAACGTTCAGTAACACGTTCTAAGTGTTGCTCAGCAATGCCACATCCTTGATCGGTGATGGTGAGCGAAGTGCAGCCTTGTTGCTGTGCTGTTACGACATCAATAGCAGAAGATACGGGGGCAAACTTCACGGCATTTTCAGCAATATTCATCACAATGCGCACACAATCCGCTTCTGCCATGATAATCGGTAGCTTAGCGGATGGAGGCAAGTGCAAGTTAATGTTTTTCTCACTTAAACGTGGTTGCAAAACTTGCCAAACATGGGTGAGGACTTGGTTCAAATCACAGTTGGCTGTTTCGTATTCTTGCTGTGTGATGTGTTCTAGGGTGAGCATACTGTTCATTAAATGGTTGATATGTTTGGCTTCTTGAGCAATGACGGACGCTGCTTCTAAGCATAGTTCTTTATGTTCTACAAAACGCTCAATATTCCGCGCATAACCTAAAAGTGAGGTCAGCGGTGTTTTGAGGTCGTGCATTAAGTTGGCAAGCAGTGTTTTTTGTTGGCGCTGTAGGCTTACATAAGCGGTCACATCCATGCACAATAACAAAGCCTGATCTTCGCCTAGCGGTACCAAACGTGGTTTGAATACCCGTTGTTGCAACTTCATTTCAGGCAATTCAGGGGATGTTGGCAATTGATTCAATGCTTGTTGATATTCTTTTAACCAAGCATGATGACGATAAAAAATAAGCATGGCCTGGGGTAAAGGTAACAACTTACCCCATTGAAAAAGTTGTTGTGCTTGAGCATTTCCGCCTAACACACGCCCCAATTTATCTACACGAACCACCACCTCGGTCACTGAGGACAACAACACATCCAAACGTTGCCCGCGTGTGGATAATGTTTGTTGTAAACGTGCCTTTTCTTCGTTAAGTTGTTGGATTTCTTGTTCTTTTTTACGCAATTCTTTGCTGTATCGACGTTGTTTAGACCAACTCCAAAGCAGTGCTATAAACAATAAGGCAAACCAAATTTTCATGGATTTCCCTGAAAACGATAACCCATACCGCGCACAGTTTGTATACATTTTCCTTGCCCATACAGGGTCAATTCTTTGCGTAAACGTTTGATGGTGGCATCTACCGTGCGTTCTTCAACAAACGAATCCATACCCCAAACCAAGTCTAATAATTGTTCGCGGGCAAAAATACGCCCTGGCTTTTGCATCAAGGTTTGCAACAATTTAAACTCCAACAAACGTAAAGTCACCGCTTTTCCCTCTATCTGAACCTGAAATTGCGCTTCATTGAGTTGAATAGCTGCTTGATTAAAACTAGCCGTGGACTGGCTGTTTGTACGGCGTAACAAAGCGGCAATACGTGCGGTAAGCTCCTCTGGCTCAAATGGTTTTGCCAAATAATCATCTGCACCTTCATTTAAACCACGCACCCGTTCTTCCATCATGGATAAAGCGGTCACCATCAATACAGGCATGGTATTGAGATGGCTTGCTTGCCCTGTATCTGGGTCAGTATAAACACGCATCCAGCGTAAAATATCTAGACCACGTTTGCTTGGCAACATACGATCTAAAATCACAATATCAAAGCTGGGTTGTTGCTCGTTATCTGCCAACAACTGCATCGCTTTCGCACCATCACCACAAATGCTGGTGTGATAACCAGCTTGTTGCAGGTTAATTTCCATTAAACGGGCAATGGCAGCCTCATCTTCAACAATCAATACATGTTTTTTGGTGTTACACATTCAGATTTTACCTCCTGATTTTCCCCCGAAGGCAAAACTATGCATGTGCGCATATTCAATTTCCATGCCCAATGCTTTGGCACTGAGCAATTGAAACATAAAACGCATCAATTGGCGACCAAGTTTGGGTTCATGGGTATCAATGGCGTTAAAACGTGTGCGTTCAAGCGTTAATACTTCAATGTCGCGTTCAACAGTAATGTTAGCAGAGTGACCGCGTTGTTCATCTAAAAATGAAAACAAACCAAAAACATCGCCTGTTTTCAGGTTGCTATACTGGTGTCCGCTTTGATTGCTTACATTCACTTTACCACTTAATAACATATATACTTCACCCGCCGATATAGAACCTGCTTGATAAACCTGCTCTCCTGCTTGGAATCGCTTTAAGGTAAAAGCACTAAAAATAAGTGCGGCTTGTGATTCGTTCATATTCTTAACCATAGGTAAAGCTTGAAATGCCTGAAAATGATGGTCGTTGTTACTTATGGCATGTAATAATTTAACCTTTTCAGAGTATGTTTTTATATTTTCCTGCATGGTGTTTTCTCCTTTATAAGTTGTACAAGATGGTGCAAATGCTATTGTGGGGTGTGACACAGTGATGACATGGTGTGAAAACACATCTATCATATTCATGTCATATTCATGTGTAGTGTTCGGGGTAATCGTACTTGGTGGTTGCCTGGTACTTTAAAATTGATGATTATGAAAAACAGGATATTCAATATGAAAACAAGTATTTCTATCGCCGCAGTTGCACTGTCAACTGCCTTAGCAGCAACATCAGCTTTTGCTGCTGATATTCAAGTAAGTGGCAAGGTGTTTGCAGACTACAGCACATCCACTGCAACGGGCAACCCTGCTAAAACGGGCACTACGCTTTCGCGTACTTACCTGAGTGTTAAAAAGAAAATTGATGATACTTGGTCAGTGAAGCTGACTTTAGACTCCGCATATGATGCTGCAACAGCGAAACATAATAATGTATTCCTTAAAAAAGCGCAGATGACGGGCAAGTTCTCGGATGAAGTTAACGTGAAATTTGGCATGATTTCTACACCTTGGATTGGTTATGAAGACAAGCTGGGTAAACATCGCCATGTATCCAAATCATTTGCAGACACACATAAATTAGGCTCTTCAGCAGATGCTGGTATGGGTGTGTTTGGTAGTGTTTTGGATGGCATGCTTTCTTATGATGTGGTCTCTATCAATGGTGGTGGTTATGGTAATACAGTAATCACGGAAAAGTCAGATATTGAACTGCGTGTTGGTGTTCAGCCTATTGAAGGTTTAACGCTTGATGTGGGTTATCGCAATGGTTACAAGGGTGCATTTGTTGCCAATACTACAGAAAACAAAAACACCTTAACACAAATTATGGTCACTTACGGTGCAAAAATAGATGGTTTATCTTATCGTGCTGGTTTGAACATGATTAGCAATGATGTGAAAAATGAATTGCCTACTGGAACTACGGTCAACGAAAAAGGCACTGAAATCTGGGCTTGGGCGCGTAAAGGTGAGTTTGGTGGTTTTATGCGTAGCGAAAGCTGGGACAATGACAGCACGGGCGCTGCAACTGAAAAACGTACTGTATTTGGTGCAGATTATTACCCTGCTAAAGGTCTAATTGTATCTTTGGTATTTGATTCAACTACGGATGTGAAAGGTGTGGCAGGGGATGATAAGTCTAAAACAGGGCTGTTTACCCAGTTTAAATTCTAAATTGGAATAACTTCTTTCTCAAATAATAGTTAACCGCCAACACCTTACAGCGTTGGCGGTTTTTTTATATATGTATGACTTGTCATAATGATGTCATATTGTTTTTGTAATATTCACCCCATACTTTATGAGCATAGGAGTTCATTGATGAAAAATAAAACCATCGCGTTAGCAACATTAGCAGTGATCAGCTTTTTTGCTGGCACTGCAGTACAAGCTGAAGAGCGTATTCATATCGTAGGCTCTTCAACAGTCTACCCTTTTGCTAGCTACACAGCAGAAGAATTCGGGCAAACCACCCGTCACAAAACACCCATCATTGAGTCAACTGGCTCAGGTGGTGGCATGAAATTGTTTTGTGCTGGTAACAGCTTAAAAACGCCAGACATCACCAACGCTTCTCGCCGCATGAAAGTCAAAGAGTTAAAACTTTGCGCTAAAAATGGCGTTACCAGTATCACTGAAGTAGTGATTGGTTTTGATGGCATTGCGATTGCACAATCAAAAAGCAACAAAAGTATCAACCTCAC
>JAUZQU010000050.1 GCA_030950835.1 Mariprofundaceae bacterium
CCAAACCAAAGACCCCGAAGAATACCGCCAAAAGCTGCTTTCACATCGGGGGCAGCATAAGGTAAAGGGGTCAGAGCCCTTTATGAAGAAAGTATGTGTATTTTCTTTAGCGCAATTGATTTCGCAAACTCAAGGGGACAGTATACTTATTCAACATAAAAATAATGCTTTCATCTTTTATGCTGCCCCCCGATGTGAAAGCAGCTTTTGGCGGTATTCTTCGGGGTCTTTGGTTTGGGTCATCGCACCGTCTCTGGGATATAAAGCATCAAACAATCGTGACACCCAAAAGCGCAAGGCTGCCAAACGTAAACACGCGGGCAAGGCATCTTGCTCTTGCTGATTGAGTGGGCGTTTTGAGGTGTAACCCGCTAAAAAGGCTTGTTGTCTTACCATGTCATCGGCACTTAATAACACCGCTTGTGCATTGAGTGCAATGGCAACATCCATGACATAAGCAGCATCATGGGCATAGTAAAAATCAATAATACCAGAGACTTCTTTTCCTTCAAACAAGATATTATCACAAAATAAATCACCGTGAATCACGCCTTGAGGCAGGTGTTCAAAGTGATATTGTTGTTGCACATTCAACTCATCATTAAGCAAGCTTAACGCCTCTGTACCGTATGTACGTTGTACATCTTCTTGCATCTGTTGGATATGTTCAACCAACCAAGAAAAACCAGTAGGGTTGTCACGTTGTTCCGTAAACGAAGCGCCTGCAAGGTGCAAGCCTGCCAAGGCTTGACCCGATGAAGTGAGTTGTTCGTTGTTCAAATCATCCAGTGTTTGCCCTGATAAACACGACACAATACAACCTTGTTTGATGCCTTCTTGCGTATGAAAATCAAAAATAAGCCCAGCATCACGCCTCACCTGCACATCAGGGCTTTGCAGCCCATGCGCTGCCAAATGTTTCATCAGACGCATGAAATAAGGCAGCTCATCACCTGTTAAACGCTCAAAAATGGTCAATACATAACGTTGCTGGTTGGAGGTATGGATAAAAAAGTTGCTGTTTTCAATGCCAGCGGCAATACCGCTAAAACTTTCGAGCTGACCTAGCTGATAATCCGCTAGAATATGGGTGATTTGGGCGTGGGTGAGTTCAGTATAAACAGACATGGCGCAAGTGTGGTCAACTGTGTTGGACTTGCAAGCAGCTTTTGAGATGCAGGGTTAACTAGCCAAGCGCAATGCAGTTTCTAAAACATGCGCCCCATAACTTCGCGCAGCCACCAAAGCCGCCTCGCTCACCCCTTCGGGCATACCTTCGTGGTTGCTCGTGCGCACTGCTAAACCCCAATGTACACCACCATCAGCATAACCTGTTAAAGCACGCGGAAAGCCGCAAACCAGCATACCATGTTCAAGAAAGTTGGCATGTAGGGCAATCAAAGTTTGTTCTACACCCCCACCAGCTGCACCAAAACCGCCAAAAGTCGCAAAAACACCACCTATTTTGCCTTCTAATGCACCTTCTAGCCACATTTTCGAGCCTTTATCGATGAGCTGCTTCATTTGCCAAGCCATAGAACCCATGTGTACTGGGCTACCAAAAATCAACACATCAGCTTCACGCATCGCGTCTAAAGTCACTTGCGAAGCAAGCTGCACTGACACTTCGGATGATGCCGTCAAACCTTCTTCGCTTAATACGGTCTGTACACCGGCAACAATCGCCTCAGCCACACTTTGCGTGTGCCCATAGTCAGAATGGTAAACAATCAATACTTGCATGTTTAAGCGTGTCCGATTTGTGATGTCAGTTGCGAGCGTTCAAAACCAATGCTACGCGCACCCAACGCCCAACGATGTTCGCAAGGGGTATTGAACAGCAAAGTATGGCTGGATTCTGCAAGCAACCAATCATTGGCAATCAATTCATTTTCCAACTGCCCTGCTTCCCAACCTGCATAACCCAGCAGCAACAAGAAACGTTGAGGCCCGCCGCCACCAGCCAAATCTTCTAAGACATCCTTGGAGGTGGTTAAGTAAAGCCCATCACCCACACGCATGGTGGAGTCATAAACCACATGGTCATCATGCAAGACAAAACCACGGAAGCTATCTACTGGCCCTGCTTCAAACACGGCTTGTTCTTCAAAGCGCATCTGCGCCAAACCTCTAGCCCGTGGTTCACCACATAAACCCATGTCGTCCAACACATCAAATACACTCACATCTTGCGTATGATTCAAGACCAAACCCATAGAGCCTTCATCATCATGATGACACAACAACACCACACTATCCTGAAAAAAGTGATCCGCCATGCTAGGCGTTGCCAACAAGAGTTTTCCAGACAAATTCTGAATCATAACATGCTCCGTCTATGGCTCTTTGCCATATCTATGGCCGCCATAAGACTACTATAGCTGATGTTTCCTGAACCTGCACGGTCTAAGGCTGTGCCATGGTCAACACTGGTGCGAATAAAGGGTAAACCCAGCGTGACATTCACCGAATCACCAAAACTCAAAGCTTTCAGCGGAATCAAAGCTTGATCATGGTAACAACAAATAATGGCATCATATTGTTCACGCTGATTGGCCGAAAACAAGGTGTCCGCAGGCAAAGGCCCTTGCACATCAATGCCTTCCTTCGCCAAATCCGCTAAAGCAGGTGACAGAATGTCGATTTCTTCACGTCCGAAATGACCTTGCTCTCCCGCATGCGGGTTCAAACCACACAATGCCAAGCGTGGTGTCTGCAAGCCCATTTGCTGTTGCATCGCTTGGTAAGTCAGGCGTATCAAATGTTTGGTATCTTCTTGATTTATCAGGGCTGGAACATCGGCAAGCGCCACATGTGTGGTTAATAAAGCAACCCTTAACACCGAAGATGCCAACATCATCACCACACGTTCTACCCCTGCAATATCGGCCAAGAACTCGGTATGCCCAGGAAAGTCAAAACCTGCATCACGTAAAATCGCTTTTTCTATGGGTGCTGTAATCATGCCCAAAGCCAAACCTTGCAAACTCTTCTCGGCTGCCAGCTGAATGCACTGCACCACAGCCGCTGCTTCATCAATATGCGGCTGCCCAGCAACCACATTTCTAGGTGCATCATGCGTAGGGTCGTACACCCACAAGGCGGCTTGACGCGTATCCCGCTGCCAATCTTCAGGACAAGGGAGAATCGTGATGTTCAACTTCAATTCCGCCGCACGTTGCTGCAACCAACAAGGCTTAGCCACAATCACTATATCAGCAAAAGTTTGAGGATGGTCTTGGTATGCCAACAGCACACAATCAGGACCAATACCCGCAGGTTCTCCCAAGGTCAGTAAAAAAGGGGTCATGTCACTCACACCTGACACTGACGATACACAATCTCCGCTTTTTCTTTGATGGAACGCATCCATCTTGGCACTTGTTGCTGCATTTCGCTATCCATCAACAATTGCTCAATTTTATCCTTGTGCGCTTCATAGGCATTGGGATTGATTCTACGTTTTTCCACCAAACGAATCACATGCAAACCAAACTGGGTGTTCACCACCGCACTGGTATCCCCTGCTTGCATAGGAAATGCTATATCTTCAAATGCAGGCACCATTTGTCCACGCTTAAACCAGCCCAAATCACCACCGCGTGAGGCACTTGGCCCTTGCGACAACTCTTTCGCCCGCACCGCAAATGCGGCATCGGATACACCTTGCATTTCTTGGGCTATTTTCTCTGCCCTTTCCCGTATTTTAAGCTGACTGGCAAGATCCGCGCTTTCAGGGATTTTCAATAAGATATGTCGCGCATGAATTTCATCATAGGGCTGCGTATTTTGTGGTTTACGCATCCGTTCATCCGTCACCTTTAACACATGGAAACCCGATGCTGAACGAATCACCTGCGTAATCGCACCTACTTTCAACTCAAACACCTGCGTAAATGCGCCTGCTACCGCACCTGGTGATAACCAACCCATATCACCACCTACACTGGCATTGGGTGCATCTGATTTTAACGACACTATACGCGAAAAGTCCGCACCTTGTTCAATACTCTCCACAAAACCCATCGTCAGCTGGCGTGTTTCTTCTACTATTTCAGCGCCCGCCTCAGCAGGCAAAGCGATAAACAACTGGGCAATACGCACTTCACGCACTGCTTTTGGGTTTTTTAAGTGTTTACGAAAGTATTCACGTTTAGCTTCATCACTCACATTCAATTTTGCACGCACCACCACATTCATCAAACGATTGTTCAACAAACGGTCTTCTAAATTCTCGCGGTAGGTCTCCATATCCACACCTTGCGCTTGCAACACGGATGTTAACTGTCCTGCTTGTAAGTTGTTGCGTTTTTCCACATCTTCAATCGCCGCATCCACTTCCGCAGCGCTCACCTTCATCTCCAGTTGCCCCGCTTCTTGGTATTGCAACCTACGCATGATGCGTGATTCCAAAGCACGTTCATACAACACCTGAGCTTCAGGCAACGCCACGCCTTTTTGTTGTGCCAGCTGCGTACCCAGTGCATCTTGAGCAATGCTCACTTCATAACAGGTCACTGCCTGCCCATTCACTACCGCCGCAATCGCATCCAAACGCTCTGCTTGGGCTTGTGCGCTCCATAAAAAAGAGCACAATACACACCCGTATATTATCAAAGATTTCAATTTAGCTTCTCCATTCTTATTGACCATGTTTACCGTCATCCCACATCAACCGCCAAAACTACCTAAGCCATCAAATTCGAGCAAGAAACGAAAACCAATATCTTTATCCCTTGCTGTCAACAGCTGTGCTGTTTGAAAGCTTTCCAACACGATATTCCAACAAGGATGCTGATAAGTCAGCCCTTGTACACTTTGTAACATGTCTGCACGCAACACATCATATTGCCCTGAAAGGTGTGCCGACCAGCGTTGGCTAATGTCCGCTTTGGCAGAAAACAGCACCGACTCTGCTTCTTGGGAATGGCTGGCTGTCGTACGCTGCCAAGTCAATTGCGCATATTGCTGATGCTGCCCTGACCAACGCAGCTGACCATGCGCTTCTACCCATTGGTTTTCCTCAGGGTTATGTTGACCACCCATACTCAATTGCCAAGCAGCGATGGGAAACCAGGTCACTTCTGCCAGTAAGTTCGATGTTTCACGTAAAGGGTGGGCTTGTATCTTGGTATCTACACTGCTGCGCAAGCCATCCCACACCACACCCAAGCTGCCTTCAACCACGGTGCGGCTTGGTTGTTGCGCATATTTATGCTGCAACGATGAGTGAAGCAGCAATGAAACCTTGTTCATACGCTCAAATCTATCCCAACTCGAATAACGACTTCCCTGCAAAATATTAGCCATGCTCAAGGGGGCTAAACTGCTATCATATCGTGGTAAATCTATCTGGTTTGCTGCCTCAGACACATCCCATTGCAAAGTTGGAGTGATGGCATGTCGCCACTGCTGGTTATGAGAAATACGCTCAAAATCCGCTTGCACTGACCAACTTGATGCCAACGCCGTATAGGCAGACTGCGTAGTGCTAAAGTTCTCCGTTTGATAATCCACATACTGCCCCAACAGCTTGAAATTACTCGATACTGCCCCATCCATCATCTGCCAAGGCACATGCCAAGTTGGGCGCATGGCAATACGTTGCCCAGACACACCCGCATCACGGCGAAACCAAGTAGTTTGTTGCTGCATACGCAGACTTTGTTGCTGCGAAAAACGCCACACATGCTGTGTTTCTAAGCGCGGTAAAACCTGTAAAGTCGTGGCATTATCCACCTCACCCAAACGTTGCTGATACAACCCACTCAATACCACATGGTCTTCTGCTTCGCGCCAAGCCAATTGCGCTTTACTTTGCACATAAGCCGCCGATAACAACTCATCAGCCAAGGCAAAGTCTGCAATAAACAAACCATCACTCAGCGTATCTACGTCCACATTGACCGACCAAGCTGGTGCTAACTGCCAAGCCATTTCACTGCGCACACGATAACGATTGGTTTGGTTCGCCGTATCAAAATAATGTTGTACATGTAATCGCTCAGCATGTTCTGCGGCACGATGTCGCCATTCCACATCCCATAATGTGCCCAAGTTTTGCATCAGCCGTGGGCTTAATGTCATGTCCCAATTCGGCGAAGCTGCCCAATACAAAGGCAACGTTATCTCCATGCCTCGCCTTGAATCTTGGGCAAATGCAGGCATCAATACACCCGAACGGCGGTGCAGCGCATGTTGCCAATATGGTGTGTACAACAACGGTACACCACCAAGCTCAAACCACGCTTGTTCTGCCGTAAAAAGACCTTCTTCTTGATTGATATACACAGTATCCGCTGCAATCACCCATGCCATATCATCCTCTGGGCAGGTGCTATAGCTAATATCTTCACCATAAAAACGTTCGATATCTATGCGCTGCAGATAGTCACCCGTCAAGGTGGCACCATCATGTTTAAAATAGATTTTTCCTTGAAAAAGTTCGCTACTTTGCGATTCCGTATCGAATAACATCTTATCCGCACTGGCTTTGAATTCTTGCGTCTGTACAGACACATCACCTTGCGCATGTATCAAGCCATATTTGTCTCTGCTCAACTGATTGGCAGTGATTTCACCCGCCCATGTAGACATGGGAACACATAATAAAAGCAGCGTATAACGCATAAGCTGAGAGCAGTAAGCCATGAGGGAAATGGTGTTAATCAGCTTTACGGGCAAAACCCAAATAGTTCACATTCAAATCATGCGATAAATAAAAGTGCCCCGACAACAAAGCATAACTCATACCTTGCAAATCTTGCTCCTGCAACCCTGCCGCGCGCACCGCATCTACCATTTCAGAAGGGCGAATAAACTTTTTATACTGATGTGTGCCTTTGGGCAACCAGCCCAACACATATTCTGCGCCCAAAATCGCTTTGATATAAGATTCCGCTGTACGATTCAAGGTGGCAAAGAAAAACATGCCGCCTGGTTTTAACATTGCCGCACAAGCTGCCACTGCCCTTGGCACATCAGGCACATGTTCCAATACTTCCAAACACGTGACCACATCATACGTATTCCCATGGCTCTGCGCCCATGTTTCCGCATCATTTTCTTGATAATCCACCGCAATACCCGATTGCTCTGCATGCACCGATGCGATACTCAAAGCTTTGGGTGAACGATCAATTCCAGTCACTGTGGCACCTAGTTTAGCCATGTTTTCAGCCAATAAACCACCACCACAACCCACATCCAACACTTTACTTTGGCTTAAATCAGCACGTTGGGCGATATAGTCCAGACGTAAAGGATTGATTTGGTGTAAAGGTTTGAAACGTCCGTTGGGATCCCACCATTCAGCAGCAATTGCCTCAAATCGGCGAATTTCATCAGCATCAACGTATAAAGAAGTCATGGTCAAATCATGGTGTGAACGGCGCGGATTACAAGTTATCCTTGAAAGCCAGCTACATCGAATGGCTGTGCCATAATTTAGCTGCCATCACTGAGGCAATGCTGTGATGATGGTCAACGTGCAAAATATGAATATCCATAAGCGGTACTTCGCTTAGCTGGCTTCGTTTATGCTACTTTATGTATACTGTTTTTTTGCATCCAACCCAGCGTTTCATCCAAAGTCACAAAAGAGCCTAACACCAAAAAACGCCCCGCTTCAAACAAAGGAATCTCCGCATTCAAAGCATCTTGAACACCAATATATGGACGTTCCCCCTGCCCTGTCAAAGCAATGATTTCAAAGGCATAAGGTGTTAACAAACGTATGCAGTTGCTTAAATCCCTGTCAGGACGTGTACAAAGAAAAATAACATCAAAAGGTCGGTCAAAGCGCGACAATGCCGAAATTAAAGCATGAATCGCATGTTGATTATGCCCTGCATCCAGCCAGAAATCATGCCCTTGATGTTGTACATACTGCAAACGCCCTGCTACCAAGGTTTTACTCACACCCCGAATACACTCCGCCACATCGATGTCATCGCGCACATTTTTATGTGAAGCTTTCAAAGCTTTGACCGCAGACAGTGCCAAACCTGCATTCAGTTGCTGGTGTTCACCCAACATCAATAAAGGATGTGCAAAGTGGGTTGAAAAATGCACATCTTGCTCTTCTTCAAACAAAACAGTACGCACTTCTTCACACTGTGGGGCACTTAGCACTGTTTTACAGCCCTTAAATACACATGCTTTATCCAGCGCAATTTCAGTTAAAGTGTCTCCCAACCAAGCCTGATGATCCAAGGCAATCGGCGTTAACAAACCCATATCCGCTGGTACAGCCGTAGTCGCATCCAGCCTTGCACCCACACCTGCTTCTAAAATTTCTACATCCACTTGGGCAGCTGAAAAAGCCAATAAAGCAAGCACAGTCGCCGTTTCAAAGTAGGATGTTTCGCACTCCAATGCCAAAGGCATGACTTGTGTCATCAAGTGGGTAAGCTTCTGATTACCAATAGCTTTTCCATCTATGCTAATGCGTTCATGAAACTGACGGATATGGGGCGAGGTGTATAAACCCACCTTCAAACCTGTTTCTTGCAAGGCCGAGGCTAAAAAGTGTGCTGTTGAGCCCTTACCATTGGTGCCTGCAATCCGAATCCGCACACGCGGACGATGCAACGCTATACCTTGGGCTTGCAACGCCGCCAACAATGCCAATACTCGCGCATGACCTGGCGTGTAATCACGATCTGCGCTAGGCGCACCAAGCTCGGCTAACCATGATTCAATATGGCTGGGTTTATCTTTTAAATCGACATTTTGCAAAGGGTAACTTTGTCTATTTAATGCGCTTGACGATAGGAACGGTTGAGCAAGTGTTCAAACAAAGTCTTCAAATAAGTCCTTTGTTCGCGGCGATCCACCACTTCATCCACCAAACCATGTTCAAGCAAAAATTCTGCCCGCTGAAAGCCTTCTGGCAATTCTTCTGCCACTGTTTCTGCAATCACCCGTGGCCCTGCAAAACCAATCAATGCTTTGGGTTCAGCTAAAATCACATCGCCTAACCAAGCCACTGATGCCGACACCCCGCCCATGGTCGGGTCAGTCAATAAACAGACAAAAGGAATCTTTTCTGCTTGCAAACGGTTAACCGTAGATGAAGTTTTCGCCATTTGCATCAAAGAAAGTATGCCTTCTTGCATTCTTGCGCCACCAGAGGCTGTGATCAACAAATATGGGCAACGTCGCTCAATCGCACGCTCCATACCCAAGACAATCTTTTCACCCACCACCGAACCCATGCTGCCACCCATATAAGCAAACTCAAACATGGTCACTGAAGTCGTAATACCTTCAATATCACCAAGATAATTGCGGGCAGCATCATCAACACCTGCTTTTTTATTGGCAGCTTTCAGCCTATCTGTATAACGCTTTTGGTCTTTGAATTGTAAAGGGTCTAGTGATCTTAAACCCGTATCACAGGCTTCATAACTGTCCTCATCAAACAAAAACAACGCACGATTCGCCGTAGAAATACGCATATGTTGGTCACATCGAGGGCAAACCATTGCAGAGCGTTCCAATTCTTTATTGTATAAGGTGTCTGCACAACCAGGGCATTTAATCCACAAACCATCAGGAGTTTCGGCTTCTTTTTCCGCTCCCAACATGTTTTTCGGACGCTCAATCAAACGTGTTAACCAACTCATGTTATTCCCCTTGTTCCGTGATCAAACTACCCATTATGCTTCAATCGTCAGCACATCCACTTGTGTTAACATACGCAAATGCGGAATATTTTCCGCTTCCACTTCAGAAGCCATCACTGTCAAGGTTTCTGGCTTCATATGATACAAATAAATAGGGAATGTGCCCAGTTTATTCAGTTTTCTCAACTCATGTGCCATGCCTTGCGGCGTTAAATGTCCGCTAATGTCTGCTAATTCTTCACAAGAGTTAGGAAAGGAGCAATCCACAATCAACGCCCGCAAGTTCGGCTGCGCATTGGCAACCTCCCAAATACGATCGGTATGTCCTGTATCCGCAGTGAAAATCACTTGTGCCCCATCTTGATCCAATAAAAATCCAGTACACGGCACAGGATGGTTCACCTCAATCGGGGTAATGGTCAGACCATTGACTTCAATCTTATCCTCAGCTTGAAAGCTTTGCATTTTCAAAATGCCATCTTTCTTGGTGGGTATCTTGGTAAAGTCTGGCCACACTATATTATTGAGAAAATGTGTAGATAAAGTGTCTAAATTGACTTGTAAACTATGAATCGTAATCGCACTCGCGTCACTTTCACCACTCCAACGTTTTAAAGAGCGATTATCGGCTAAAAATGCAATATCTTTGATATGGTCAAGATGGGTATGTGATAAAAAGATATGCTCAATTTTATATTGCTCTTCTAGGGTCAACGCTTCTGTAGGTGAACCCGCATCCAGCAAGATGGTATCGTTAATCAAAAAGGAGGTCAGATGGAAGCCCAAAAGCTGCCCGCCATAACATCCCAGAATACGAATCTTCATGTATGTTCTCCAATCTCGCTAACATTATCTGACGCTTGCACCACCATGGCTGCCGCCAAGTCTTTCACAGATCTGGCTAAGCTGGCAATCATCGCACATTCATCCCCTATGTTGGATGTGATCTGGCGCACAAAATGACTTCCCACCACCACACCATCGGCAAATTGTGCCAATTTCGCGGCTTGTTGGCTATTTTTAACACCAAAACCCACACACACAGGCAAATCTGAATGCTGTCGAACCAACTTCAATTGCGCTTGGATAGCCTGAATATCGCCCATTTCTGCGCCTGTAATACCCGCTAAAGACACATAATAGATAAAACCATCACCCACTTTCGCCGCCAATTGAATGCGCTTTTCGGTAGAGGTCGGTGCCAACAACATGATTTGACTTAAATCATGTTGTCTTAAAACATCGGCACAAATGTCACTTTCTTCCGCAGGAATATCCACCAACAATACCCCATCTACACCTGCAGCTTTGGCTTGCTCGGCAAACGTCGCAAAACCTATGCTATAAGGCACATTGGCATAACCCATCAATACAATACCTATCTCTGGATAACGTTGGCGCACCTTCAAAGCAATCGCCAAGACATCTTGCATCCGCGTACCCGCTGCTAAAGCCCGCTCACTGGCTCCCTGAATCACTGGTCCATCTGCCATAGGATCTGAAAAGGGCATACCAATTTCAATGATATCCACATCTTGTGCCATGGTGTACATCAGCTGCTCAGACAACGCAACATTCGGGTCTCCTGCTGTTAAGTAACCCAATAACGCAGCCCTGTTTTCTGCTTTACAACGCTCAAACACCGCACTTAAATGATTATTCAGCTTCATGGTGTTTGCCCATCATCTGCCAAATCAAGCAAGTCCATTACCGTCCCCAAATCTTTGTCGCCACGCCCCGATAAGTTAATCAATACCACCTTATCTTCATCCATACTTGCCGCAATACGCATACCCGCTGCCAAAGCATGGCTAGACTCCAAAGCAGGGATAATACCCTCTGCTCTGGTCAAGGTTTGAAAGGCTTGTAAGGCTTCTTCATCCGTGGCGCTATCCAACTCCAAACGCCCTTCATCCATCATATATGCCAGCTCAGGGCCTACACCAGGATAGTCTAAACCTGCTGAAATACTATGTGCATCTGCCGATATTTGACCTTCGGCATCGGCTAAAACATAACTCAAACTACCATGGATAATGCCCGGTTTTCCTTTGGCCAAAGAAGCCGCATGTTCTGCCGTATCCAAGCCATGTCCACCTGCTTCAACTGCCACCAAACGCACAGACGCATCATCTCGCAACGGATGCAATAAACCCATAGCATTCGAACCACCGCCCACACATGCCACCGCCACATCAGGCAATTTACCCGCCTGTGCCAAACATTGCGCCCGCGCTTCTTGCCCGATAACTGCATGAAATTGGCGTACCATCAAAGGAAAAGGATGCGGCCCTGCTGCTGTACCAAAAATGTAATACGTATCCTCACATGATGCCACCCAAACCCGCAAAGCCTCATTCACCGCATCTTTTAACGTTGCATTACCTGAATCCACAGGCACTACATTCGCCCCCAAAAGCTTCATACGAAACACATTCGGCGCTTGCCTGCGAATGTCTTCGCGGCCCATATAAATATCGCACTGCATATCAAACATCGCCGCCACAGTTGCCGTCGCCACGCCATGTTGACCCGCACCTGTTTCGGCAATCACCTTCTTTTTACCCATGCGCCGCGCCAACAATGCCTGACCAATCGTATTGTTCACTTTATGTGCGCCTGTATGGTTCAAATCTTCACGTTTTAAGTAGATTTGCGCCCCACCTACAGCAGCAGTTAAATGTTGAGCATGATACAATGGTGTTGCCCTGCCCACATAGTTGTGCAACAGATCCATGCGCTCATCATGAAACTTAGGGTCTGCCCAAGCCGCAAAAAAAGCATCTTCGATTTCTTGCAGGGGTTGCATCAACGTTTCCGCAGCAAACCTGCCACCAAACATACCAAAATGACCGCCTGCATCTGGCGGATGTTTTATCTCTAAATCATATATATCTTTCAAACTTATACCTTACAAGCGAACTGCTGAACCTGCTCGCAAAACGCCTTCATTTTCATTTTATCTTTAATGCCCCGTGATTGTTCCAAACCCGATGACACATCCAGCGCAAACCAATTGCGCAACAACAACGCTTCATCCACATTGTGAACATCCAAACCGCCTGCCAATAACAACGGGTAATCATGTTGCAAACCTTCTAATACTGACCAGTCAAAAGCTGTGCCCGTCCCACCATAAATACCATCAGGGGCTTTAGCATCCAACAACACAGGGCAGGCATAATCAGCAACACGTTTCACATCCGCAGCACAAGCAATAGGCAAAGCCTTCATCACTCGCCGTTGTTGTGCCAAGCAAAACTCTGGCGATTCGTCACCATGCAACTGAATCACCCCCAAAGGGCAATAGTCCAACACTGCATCAATCTCATCTTGTGTTGGGTTTACAAACAAACCCACCGCTGAAACAAATGGCGGCAACTGACGAATAATCGCCGCGGCTTTAATCGGCTCAATATAACGTGGTGATTTTTTGTAAAAGACAAAACCAACCGCATCCACACCCAAAGCCGATGCAGACAAGGCATCTTCTAATCGTGTAATACCACAAACTTTGATGCGCACCCGCGATTGATTATTTAAACTTGCATTTTCAGCATCCATAGGGCTAGTTTAAGAAAACAATCTATAAAATCAATGCCCTCCCCTCATTCAGGCATACTATACCGCTTGCCAGCACAAAAAAACGGAGCCTTTTTACAGGCTCCGTTTGTTATTTTATCACAAAAACAGTAAGCATTTTAGCATCGACTTTACCCATGTAATCAAAGTTAGGTTGGTTGCCATCGCTTAGAGGATGCTTTCTTATGAATTTAAAAGCATCAGCATCTTTGAAAATGGTTGACTATTTGCCTGTATTATTAACGAAGATTCCTTGCCACACACAGCCACCCCTTTTGGGCGGTTTTTCAACCCAATGTAGACCGCCAAGTCTGTCTGTAATTAAATTTCCTTATTAGAAAACCAAGTAAAGTCTCTAACAGCAATACCTGTCTTCTCAAATGACTCCTCAAGTGCCTTTGCAAGCACTACCTGACGCTCATACTTAGTCAATGGCTCCACATGCTCAATAGTTATCACTTTTCTCTTTAATGCTAAATCGCTCATATCAATTCCCACTACCTTCTTTCTTCTCTAAAACTAACCAACGGCCATGTGACGTTGCAACATAAGGCATGCCAACAGCATCTTTCAATTTTGTAATAGCTTCACGCCACATACGTACATCCATGATACTATCACCATAAATCTTAACACTTTCAGACTTATGTTTATCAATTGATAAAGTGAAAACTTCATCAATAACTGAAGAACCAATCTTCGTTAACTCACTAATCGCGGTTGGGTGTTGCTCATCCACAAGCGTTGGAGCAAGTGTAAGTTCAAGAACTTTCAACCATGGAGCATTCGATTTTGGCAAAGCATGTGACATCAACACAATACCATTAAAAGACCCTGACACACTCACGTGGACATAAGCAAACTGATTGTTATGGTCACCATTAATAACCTTTGTTGCGCGTGAAAGAGCACCTAAGCAACGTGCAGGGTTAATATCAATAACCTCTAATTGCTCAAGCCATTCAATCTCAATAGCAGCAAGAGTCCTTGCATCTATTTCTTTAAGAGCCTTATAATCCATGCACCAAGTATAGTCATATAGCCATCATTTTAGCAAGCTTCTTCACCTATAATCTGTAGCCATATAGCTTTCACTGCACAGGTATGCAATATAAACTGCTTTGGCTAGATTGGGATTATAGTCATGCAAGCAAAACAATCCGCAAACAAGCAATTATGACACTCTTTTACCCCAAGCCAACCACACTCCAACAAATATCAAGCTGGTTGCCGCCAACCATACTTCTGAA
>JAUZQU010000051.1 GCA_030950835.1 Mariprofundaceae bacterium
GGAACGTATACAAAACAAGCTTAAAATACCCACAAAGTACTATTATATAAGGAAAAGTTGGCACAATATTTGCGAAATATTTTTGCAAAACTCATGCCAACTTGGTGAAAATCGTATTTTAAAAACAGTGAAACTTCAGTATGTTGAAGTGTACAGTTGAAGAAGTATCACTACTATAAAGATAAGGTTGTAACGGTTGATGATTTCATCAAATACAGTGCAACACAGAGCATGATGTCGGGCAAGAAATACAAGGTGCACTGCCATCATGCTTCGGCGCAAGATAGTGCGAATGGGTTGTCAGATGAACTTCATCGCTTTCGTCAAAGTCAAAGCGAGAAAGCGTATATGGGAGAGGGGAGCTTCGCTATCATCTCTGCTTGATTTGATTGTTGGTTTTTAGTTTCAAGGTGTCCGATGAAGCTTAAAGTTATATATTTTTAGTGTTGATGTATTTAGTTTATTTTCATGTGAACCTGTTACCCTGCCGCCGTTGAAGGTAAAGATTTTGCTTGGTGGAGTCAGTTGTGGGTGAACATATTCGTGAAATACCTTATAATTATACGTCTTATTCAGACCGTGAAATTGTAAAACGTTTTTTGAGCGAAGAAATATGGGATGACTTGAATGTGTTGCGGGCGCAACGTCGTACAGGTCGTTCAGCGCGTATGTTGTTTGATATTCTTGGTGATGTTTGGGTGGTTGAGCGCAACATCTTTTTGAAAAATGACTTGTTAAAACATGGCAAACGTTTGAAAAAGATGCGTCAGCAGCATGATAAACGTATGATACGCATCAAAGAGGGTGCAAAAGACAACCCTAGAGCCACCAAAGTCGCCTGTTCTACAGAGCGCATGTTAGAGACCTTCTACGCTTGGTTTGAAGATGAAAATAAACGTAGGCGAAACGCCAAACGTGCCTTAGCCAAACATACACACCGCAACAATATTCACTTTGATGCTTTTACCCTTAGCCATCATGCTACCGATGCCACAGATTGGCGCTCCCACTTACCATTTTGTGTAGTCACACCCGATACAGCAGAGGAAATACCAGGTTTAATTCGGACTATTCGTACGCTTAACCTCACGGTTATTCCGCGTGGTGGAGGCACGGGGCTTTGTGGTGGTTCGGTGCCTTTATCCAATGATGCAGTGATGATTAACATTGAAAAATTTGATGCTATTGCTGATGTGAAGATACAAAACATTGGTCAACTTGGTGAAGTAGCGACGATTTCTGCCCAAGCAGGCGCAGTGACAGGCAAAGTGATGGAAGCTTCTAAACCCCATGTTTTTGCCACAGATCCTACCAGTTTATGGGCGTGTACGATTGGTGGTAACGTAGCTTCGAATGCTGGTGGTAAACATGCGGTCATTTGGGGAACATGTGTTGATAATCTTTTAAGTTGGAAGATGGTGACACCCGATGGGCATTGGCTGTTGGTGGAACGTTTGAACCACAATATGGGCAAGCTGCATGATGAAGAAGTCATACAGTTCAAGCTGACTAAAACATGTTCACTGGATGGGAAAGTATTGTCTGAGGAAGTTTTGGACTTACAAGGTGACATTTTCCGTAAAAAAGGTTTAGGTAAAGACGTTACCCGCAAAGCGATGGGTGGTTTGCCGGGTGTGCAAAAAGAGGGGACGGATGGTTTCATCACCGAAGCCACCTTTATTTTACACCGAGCGTATGATGTAACGCGTACGGTATGTTGTGAATTTTTCGGACAAAAGCTGGACGATGCAACCAAGGCATTGGTCAATATCAAAACCCATGTGGATGCACAAGAAGCTGCATTCATTGAAGGTTTTGAACATTTTGATGAGAAATATGTAAAAGCCATCAATTATGTCTCTAAGTCAACACGCAGGCAGCGTCCGCGCGTGGTATTGCTGATTGATATTTCAGGCGATGATGATCAAGCGGTGGCTCAGGCTTGCTCGGACATTTGTAGAATGGCTTCTGCGGGTAATGGCGAAGGGTTTGTGGCGATTTCTCAAGAAGATAGAGGGCGTTTCTGGGGTGATAGAGGGCGTATGGCAGCGATTGCTAAACATACACGTGCCTTTAAAATGAATGAAGATGTGGTCATTCCGCTGCCACGTTTATCCGAATATAATGATTATGTGGAGCTTTTAAACATTGAAAACTCCATCAGCAATAAGCTGGATATTTTGGATGCTTTAAGCGCCTATTTTATAGAAACCCAACAGATTGTGGACTCCGATAATCAGTTGGTTCGTCAAGAGCTTGTGCTTGAAGATGATGTGTTTTTGGCTGAAAAGCTGAGTGCATGTTTATTGGTGATTAGTGAAGCCAGAACCAAGTGGCAGCATTTTGCGAAAGCATTGCAACAACCTGTTGCTGATTCAGCACAATACTTAGAAAACTGTACGCTGTTGGCAGATGATACCTTGTTTTCAGTGATTCAGCGGGCTGATTTACGCATTTCATATCGTCAAGAGGTGGAAACGCCGATTCTTGATCGTTTGCGTGGTAATGAAGCGTTGTTAAGTAAGATTAAATCTATCCATAAACAGGTATTGTCTGGACGTGTGGTGGTGGCAACCCATATGCATGCTGGTGATGGTAATGTGCATACCAATATCCCCGTCAACTCCAATGATTATATGATGATGCGCAGGGCACATCATGTGGTTGAAAAAGTGATGCGCAAAGCAGAAGAGCTTGGCGGAGTGATTTCGGGTGAACATGGCATCGGTATTACCAAGCTGGAATACCTGAACAAAGACGTGTTGGCAGAAACGGCACACTATTTGGCAAAAGCAGATCCCGATGACTTGTTTAACCGTGGAAAACTACAACCAGGGCTTGATTTGAGCCTGACTTACACGCCAAGCTTCAATTTGTTGGAACATGAAGCAGTGATTATGGAAGCGGCAGATTTAACGGATTTAACCGAAGAAATATCGCCATGTATTCGTTGTGGTAAGTGTAAACCTGTGTGTAACACCCATTTTCCACGGGCGAATATGTTGTATTCACCACGCAATAAAATTCAGGCTTCGGGTGCAATTATTGAAGCCTTTTTGTATGAGTCACAAACGGGTGCAGGCATTTCATTCGAGCAGTTTGAAGGTTTACAAGACGTGGCTGACCACTGCACGATTTGTCATAAATGCGAAAGTCCTTGCCCTGTAAACATTGATTTTGGCAATGTGACCGAAAAAATACGCGCCTTGTTAAAAGATAAGGGGCAAGCACGTTTTAACCTTGGTTCTAAATTAGCTTTGACATTTTTGGTCATTCAAAACCCTATTGCTATTAAAATCATGCGCGAAACCATGATTCGTTGGGGTTATTTGGGGCATCAACTTTTGCACAAAGTAGCGAAGAAGCTGAATATTGTACGCGAAAAACCTGCAGCAAAACGGAATCTTGAAGGCATTCAAGCGCAAATGATTAATTTTGTAGAACGTCCTCTTCCTACTTTACCACTGCATACTTCGCGTCAATTATTGGGCATTGAGTCCCGTGATAAAAACATGATTCCAATTCTGCGCAACCCCAAACAAGCCAATGGTAAAGCGGTGTTTTATTTTCCAGGTTGTGGTTCGGAGCGTTTGTTTTCACAAGTCGGTTTAGCAACCCAAGCGATGTTGTTTGATTTGGGTTTGAATGTGGTGCTTCCACCTTCGTATTTGTGTTGTGGTTATCCAAGTACGGCAAGTGGTGATCATGAAAAAGGGGATAAAATTACTTATGATAATCGGGTGTTGTTCCATCGTTTGAAAAACGCCTTATCTTATCTTGATTTTGAGGCAGTGATTGTCTCTTGTGGTACATGTTATGATCAGCTAACCAAATACCACTTGAATGAAATTTTTCCTGACGCGCCGTTGATTGATATTCACGAATATTTGATGACGAAAGATGTGAAAGTGGAGTCTGTTTCGGGTGTGCAGTATATGTACCATGAACCATGCCATACACCATTAAAACGCCATGGTTCAGAAGCAGCGATTGCTTCTTTGCTTGGCTCAACATCCGTCGAAACCACGGATTGCTGTGGTGAAGCGGGAACTTTAGCCGTCGCCTCACCAGCTATTGCGGGTAAAATAAGAGCGAAAAAAGAAGAGAAAATGCAGGAAGCTAGTCAAAAATTAGCCCAACAAGGTGATGAAAAACAAAAAGTGCTGACATCATGCCCATCATGCCTGCAAGGTTTATCACGTTTAGAAGGTGATTCAGGTGTAGAAGCGGATTATATTGTAGTGGAGCTGGCAAAACAGCTGCACGGCGATGAATGGCAACAAATATTCGTCGAGCGCATCAAAGATGGGGGCATTGAGCGGGTATTGATGTAAACATGCGTAGAATTGATAGCATAGAACCTTTTCGGGTGATGCAGCTTTTGGAAAGGGCGAAAGAACTCGAAGCTGAAGGTCAACACATTATCCACATGGAAATTGGTGAGCCTGATTTCCCAACACCACCTTCTGTATTGCAAGCAGCACAAGAGCATTTGGCACAACATGATATGTTGTACACGCCATCTACTGGTGCGCCTGCTTTACAACAGGCTTTGTCGGCTTGGTATAAAAAAGAATACGGGGTTGAAGTGGATGCCCAGCGCATCTTGATTACTCCCGGCACATCAGGTGCTTTTAGTGTGTTGTATGCGGTGTTGCTGGATGCTGGCGAGCAGGTGATGTTGTCGGACCCTGGTTATCCATGTCAGCGTAATTTTGTGCGTTTGGCAGGCGGAGAACCTATCAATGTGGCTGTGGATGCGAGCAGTCGTTATCATTTGACGGGTGACTTGATTCGCCAACATTGGCAGGAAAAAACGCGGGCTGTGGTCTCGATTAACCCTAGTAATCCTACTGGAACGGTGGTGGATAAGCAGCATATCATGGACATGAGCCAAGCTTGTCGAGATTTAGGTGGTTATTTGATTTCAGATGAAATTTATCACGGGCTGACGTATGGCATCAAAGCGCCAAGTGCTTTAGAAGTGGATGATCAGGCGATTGTAGTGAATGGATTTTCCAAACGTTGGGCGATGACGGGCTGGCGTGTGGGCTGGGTGATTGTACCTGAACACTTGATTGAACCATGTCGGCGTGTGATGCAGAATATTTTCATTGCCGCACCCACTTTGTCCCAATATGCAGGCATTCAAGCGCTTGAAAATAAAGATGATATTGAAACCATGCGTATCGCTTATGACCAACGTAGACAATATTTATTACAAGCATTACCCAAGCTTGGTTTTGATATTGTTGTTGCACCACAGGGTGCTTTTTATATCTATGCCAATGTGCAAAAGATCACCGATGATGCAAAAGCCTTTTGTTGGGATGTGTTGGAAAAAGTAGGCGTGGCGCTGACGCCAGGTGAAGATTTTGGGGTGTTTGAGTCGAATCAACATGTTCGTTTTTCTTATGCAACGGGTATGCAAGATATTCAAGAAGGTGTCAAAAGGCTTGAACGTTATTTAACATGTTAATTTGTATTCATAATTTTAATATTGCTTTGGCTGAAAAAGATGAAGCGATAGAGCAACGCCTTGCCCAGACATGCAAATTGAAACAGCACCAATTATTAAGCTGGTCTATTGTACGCAAGGCGATTGATGCCAGACAGCGGCATGATGTACATTTTGTATGCAGTGTTGAATGTGTCTTGCTAGAGGGCGCTGAGCCTGAACTTTCTGAGCAGATAAAAGTCATCCAGCAATCACGACTGATGATGCACCAACCTGATGCGCTGCGTCTTGCGGACAATAAAAAAAGTGTGATTGTGGTGGGTGCAGGCCCTGCTGGTTTGTTTGCAGCTTTGGCTTTGGCGGAAGCAGGGCAACATGTGGTGTTGCTAGAGCGTGGTAAAGCGGTGGAACCACGGATGCGTGATATTGGACGTTTGCGTAGTCGTGGCGAGCTTAATCCTGAAAGTAATGTGTGTTTTGGTGAGGGTGGGGCAGGTACTTATACCGATGGTAAGCTGTATACACGCATCAAACACCCTTATGTGCGTTGGGTGTTGGCAGAGTTGGTGCGTTTTGGGGCAAAAAAAGATATTTTAGTTGATGCACACCCACATTTAGGCACGGATAGATTGGTGCGTATCATCAAGAATATGCGTTATCGCTTGCTTGATTTGGCTGTGGACTACCGTTTTGAAGCGCGGGTAGAGGCATTGTTGAGCAAACAAGGGCAGGTGCAGGGTGTGCGCCTAAGTTCAGGTGAAGAAATTCAGGCGCAACATGTGGTTTTGGCAACAGGACATTCCGCCCGTGATACTTATGAACACTTACAAGCTGCGGGCATTGCCCTAGAAGCTAAAGATTTTGCAGTGGGTGTGCGCACAGAACATGAACAAGATTGGGTCAACCAATGCCAGTTTGCCGATGCAGCCCAACATCCCGCCTTGGGGGCTGCTGAGTTTAGCTTAACCCATCAAGTCAAAGATAGTAGGCTGGGTAAACGTGGTGTATTCAGTTTTTGTATGTGTCCAGGTGGTTTAATTTTACCCTCACCCACCGAACATCAACATATGGCAATCAATGGTATGAGTAATGCCAAACGTTCTAGCCCCTTGGCAAATTCAGGTGTGGTGGTGCAAGTCACCCCTGCTGACATTCAACAGCATGGTTATCAAGAGGATGCCTTGATGGGCATTCGTTTTCAACGTGAATTAGAAAGCAAAACCTTCCAACAAACGCAGCAAGCTTATGCTGCACCTGCGATGCGTATCCATGATTTTGTAGCGAAGAAAAATACAGGGAAACTAGCTTTCACACGTTTTAAACCTGCTGTAGAAGTTGCCGATATACAACAAATATTGCCAACATGGTTGAGCCAACCTTTGCGTGAAGGTTTATTGGCTTTTGACAGGAAAATGCCAGGTTTTGTGACTGAACATGCGAATATGTTGGCAGTGGAATCACGCACTAGCTCTCCTGTACGCATTGTGCGCGGTAAGGACATGCAATCCGTGAACCTGCGAGGTTTGTACCCGATTGGTGAAGGTGCAGGTTATGCTGGTGGTATTGTGAGTGCTGCGGTGG
>JAUZQU010000052.1 GCA_030950835.1 Mariprofundaceae bacterium
GAGAATCTTCAGGCTCGGTTACGCTCGAATTTTCCCAGGGTACAGACATGAAACAGGCACAAAGGGATGTCGAAACGGCCGTCAATACAATCACAAATTTGCCGGAAGATTCTGAAACGCCAAGAGTCACGCAAGCACAATTTTTTGACCGGGTTGCGCGATTGGCGGTAACCGGCAATGTTTCTGAATCTGTATTAAGGGTTTATGCCAAAAAGATCCGGGATGACCTTATTGAACGGGGCATAGACAAAATTTCTTTTACCGGGTTGAGAAACCGGGAAATGCGCGTGGAAATCCCCGAGCGGGAAATGCGCCGCCTGGACTTAACAATTTCAGAAGTTTCAAAAAAAATATCCGGCAACAGTCGAGATATACCATCAGGCCAAATGGATGGTGCGGTAGAAAAGCAATTACGCGCGCTGGCTGATATTAGATCTCAGTCTGCCTTGGGGAGAGTTGAAATAAAGGCATTTAACTCCGGCGAAAAAGTGTTGTTGAGAGATATCGCCAAAATAGAGAATGGATTTGCAAAAGGTCAGCCGCAAGGCTTCTCGGTCGGCAAGCGAGCAATCCAGCTAACCGTCCAAAGAGCCGAAACTGCGGATACCCTCGCGACCAATAAAATATTGTCGGACTATCTCGACGAGATTACTGACCAGCTACCCGCCAATATCAAAATTACTAAATATGATGTCCGTGCCAATGCGCTTACAGAGCGGATAATGCTTTTGGTGCGCAATGGATTGGGTGGCCTTGTCCTTGTGGTCGCAATTTTGTTCATCTTTTTGAGCGCTCGTGTGGCACTCTGGGTTGCATTGGGTATTCCAACCGCAATGCTCGCAACAATCGGATTTATGTATATCAGCGGGCAAACCATCAATATGGTTTCCCTATTCGGCCTGATCATGATGCTTGGCATCATCGTGGATGATGCGATTGTTGTCGGAGAGCATACTGCGACACGGTTTTCTGCAGGCGACAATTCGTATGTTGCTGCAGAGAATGGCGCGGGACGAATGATGAAGCCGGTTCTGGCGGCAATGATCACCACAATCGCAGCATTTTTTCCGATCTTGCTGATACGAGGAACAATCGGGCAGATTATTGGCGTTCTGCCCCTGGTCGTAATCGCTGTAATTATTGCCAGCCAGATTGAATGTTTTTTGGTCTTGCCCGGACATTTGGAGCATTCGCATGATTACAAAACCAAACGTATCTGGTCTTATTGGCTTCAATTCTTCTTTTCGCTGATATTTGGTGCAGCGCTATTGGGAATATCTTTGCGCACGGGTGGAGAAGGTTTGCCCGGCCCGATTGCGTCCATAATTGCTGACATAATCGAGTTTCGAAATGCAAATAAACCATTGGTTTTTGCTGCGGGTCTGGCCACTGCTTCCTTATTATTTGGAACGGTAATCGAGCTTGGTGTATTTTTATTGGGCAAACTAAAAAACCATTTTTTCAGCGGCGGGCATATCAACGCGATAGATTCACCTACCCAGAGTAGGGAGGCTGGAGGGTTCCGACGGTCATTTGATCGTTCCTTTGACTGGTTCAGGGATCGCCCCTTCAACGGATTGGTGTCTTTGGCTTTTAACTGGCGATACGTAACCGTCGCTGTTTCCGCAGCAAGCATAATGATCGGAGCGTATGGCTTGCAAAAAGGCGGTCATGTAGGATTTGTGTTTTTTCCGACTGCAGAAGCGGAGAACCTCTCCGCGAGGGTGGTGTTTCATGCCGGAACGCCGGAAAAGCAGACCATTGCTGGCGTCGCAAGAATAGAAGCAGCCTTGAAGGAAATGGAAAATAAACTCACCGGTGGGAAAGAAAAACTGGTTGTGGCCACATTTGTTACATTGGGAGCATCAGGTAGAAGCACTGGCGATCATTTGGCGCAAATCCGAGTTCAACTAACCACATCTGAATTCCGGAGCGTACGGACACCGGACATTGTTCGGGGCTGGAGACGGGCAATACCAAAAATTGCCGGTGTCAAACGGGTGTCAGTCTTTGAGCATCGCGGAGGCCCACCGGGAAGAGATGTTGATATAGAGCTGCAAGGAGACAATGCTGGCACTTTAAAAGCCGCCGCGTCCGAAATTATACCATTGGTTGAGGCAATAGACGGTGCTTCAGGGGTGGCGGATGATCTGCCCTACGGAAAACCGGAACTGATCATGGAACTTACCCCAAGAGGATCCGCACTCGGGTTCTCGATTGAAGATATTGGGCGGCAACTCAGGGACTCGTTTGAAGGCGCGATACCCCGAAGGTTTGCCGATGGTGATGATGAGGTCACCGTGCGGGTAACCCAGATTATGCGTCAACGCGGACTTGCTGCACTGCGAAATTTTGAACTGCGCAGCCCCTCGAGAGCTTTCGTATCTTTATCTGAAATCGTCACCATCAGAGAGCAACAGGGATTTTCCGCAATTGAACGCGTAAATGGAAAAGCCACTATTTCAATAACGGCAGATCTGGATTCCAAAATCACCACGACAGAGAAAGCCATTCAAATTCTTGAAAGCTCTGGTCTTTCAGGCATAACCACAAAATACGGTGTCAGTTACAAGTTTGGCGGAAGGGCCGAAGAGCGAAAGAAAGCCTTTGAGGATTTGCTGCTGGGCGCCATTATCGCACTACTTGTTATTTACATAATACTCGCTTGGGTGTTTTCCAG
The DNA here is from genome assembly GCA_030950835.1 of Mariprofundaceae bacterium. Classification (GTDB taxonomy): domain Bacteria; phylum Pseudomonadota; class Zetaproteobacteria; order Mariprofundales; family Mariprofundaceae; genus Ghiorsea. Next base: position 2,681 of record JAUZQU010000052.1, read on the forward strand.
TTATTGGCGCCCCTTTGCCGTCATGCTGATAATTCCATTTGGCGTCGTCGGGG
>JAUZQU010000053.1 GCA_030950835.1 Mariprofundaceae bacterium
AAAGCAATGGTATGTGTGCCTAATGTTTTGTGGGTATGTTGCACAAAATCCCAATCGCCAAGCAATGCCACACACATCGACAACACAGGCATATGCGCTCCTTCACGCTCACCAGCCACATCTTGAAACCAAGCTTGCAACTGGCTTCGCACCAATACACCTGTATCAATAAGCTCTTTAATACCACCACGCAGCAAACATCCTGATGCTGATATTTGATCAAGAAATACATGTTCTTGTTTGTCTACCAAAGCCAGCATGCCAGGCAAGAAGCGTTTATCCAAGAACTCCACATGTTCATTGACCATAGATGCCATACCTGCCAAATAATCTGACCATTCTACACGTAAACAACCTTGTTTGGTGGCAAGCGAGGTGCCGCTATGTAGTGACTTTTCAGCATCGGCTTGAAAATAAATAATTTCGCCTGCGTAGTAAGCTTTATCAATGAGCTTTTCAGCTTCTTTACCGCGTTTTTTACCTGCAATCTCATTGCTTTTATCCATCCACAACGATTCTTGTTGCCTGCGTGCTACTTCCACCTTCACATCTTCCTCAAATACCCGAAAAGCATTCAAGACCACCTCTTCACGCAACCAAGGTTCACCCGCTTTTTTGGCTGAGCGACCACCTTCACGCATAGCTAGCAACCAACTTGCTACGGGATGTTCACTTTCAGCAGCTTGCAGCAGCCTGACCACAGCTTCAGGCAACTTTTCAGGGTGAGATACCAAAGCGTCTAACTTTTTAGCATTTTGCACCCACTGCATCCACACGCCTTGTTTGGTTTTTTGTGCTAAAGCCCACAAAGATAACCTTGCCCAGCTTCGTTTGAGCATATGTTCGCCCATACGGTCTTGTGCTAGTAAAGGCAGTATGCCTGCTTCATTTTTAATGCCTACTTTGGCTCTTAGTTGGCGCATTCGGGGCAATAAATCAGGGTCTAAACCATAAGCAGCAACCAAATGTCTATCTTCAGCTAATAAGTTGGCATCGGGTTGACGGAAAAAGAAAGCAATCGGTGTAGCAGGGATAATCATGGTTTCATAGGTGGCAATACGGGTGACTTCTACGGCCCCATCCAAATGTTGTTTCAAAAAGGCGCGTAAAGCCCAATCGTATAAACCACCCAATACGGACACCATCACATGATCATTATGTGCAGCATGTTCGTCAGGTAGTTTGCTGATTGCATCGCGTGTTAAACGCAGCATCAATACATTCACCGCAGGCACCCAAGGCGCAGTGTCTGCTTGATCTTGTTTCCACGATTGTTTCCACATGTTCATCCAGACTTGAAACAACGCCAAACCACCTTTTTCATCGGCGCACCAATGATGCAACAAGGCTTGAGGCAAATGGGGGTATAAACTTTGCAAATGTTTCATCATGCTACGCGCCAAAGCATTCATTTGCGGCAATTGATGTGCGGATACGCGCTCACCATCAATCATGTATTTCACAGACAGGTCATACAAACGTTTAATGGCTAAACTGAATACACCAGAGACCCTAGCTTCCATAGCATAAGGCACATATTCACGCGCATCTTCACCAGGAACCCGCAGCGGCAAACGTCGTGCATCCACCTTACAACGAATCACGGCACTTTCACCCTGATGTAAAATCGGGCGATACCAACTCCAGCGATAATCGTAATATTCGGGTGAAAGCATGGTTAAAGCTCCTTGGTGTCCAATGTAAAATGTTACATTGCACCATAAAAGGGTAGACTACGGCGTGAACATTGACAAAAACGTAACAACTTTCAAGATTTGCGCAACCATCACAAGGAAAACATACATGCAACGTATCACCATATTTATCTTATGTTGGCTAGGTCTAGCTTCGCCTTCTTTTGCCAGCGACAACAAAGTGATTGTCACTTTGCCACCATTATCGGGGCTTGTGACTTTGTTATTGCCCGAAATTAAAAGCCATTGTTTGCTTCCTGCAGGCGCAGATCCACATCACTTTCAACTTTCACCACGTCAAACCGATATGTTCAATCAGGCATCACTTTTTATCCGAGCCTCACACGATGATCAAGGTTGGGCAATGCCACAGCCGCGTAAGGCAACGATGGATATGTGGTCAAAGCAGAGCCATGCTTGGTTGAACTTTGCACAAGTGCAACAAATATTGCCGCAATTAAGCCATACTTTAGGTATTACGTTCCCCCAATATCAGAGTCTGCTCGAACAAAGGCTTGCCCAAGCGCAAGCCATAGTGGCGAAGATGCAACAGCAATGGGAAACCAGCTTAGAGCCTTTAAAGAACAAAGGTACTATCATGCAACATGCTGCTTGGCAGGGTTTGATGCTTGCCCAAAACATACCAGTGTGGACGGTCTTAGAATCAGCGCAACATGGGCATGAACATGGGCCTCAACACCTTGAACAAGCCCTCAACACCCTCAATCAGCATCCTCAAAGCCTGTTGTTAGGAAGCAAACGCCATAGCAATCGTAGTTTATCATGGTTGGCATCCCACCATCCTAGTAAGTCAAACTCCGCTATCATTGAACTGGATGCTTTAGGGCAATGCAACCAACCTTGGCAAAATTTAATGCAAGAAAATTTACGACGCTTAACAGCAGTCTTATGAATACAGCTACCAACATAACTGACCAAGCAGCTGTGGTAAGCTTGTCCCATATTTGTTTTGCGCCTGACAAAAAAACCGTGCTTGACCAACTCGCCTTGGAAGTCCCTGCTGGACATTTCATGGCCATCATTGGACCCAATGGCGCAGGTAAAAGTACGTTATTGACGATTATGGCAGGTCTTCTCAAGCCCCATTCTGGGCATATTGACTTGTTTGGTAGATGTTTAACTTCGCGCAGCCGTAGGAAATTACAACGTGATATTGGTTACTTACACCAAACCCACGGTCGCGCTTCTGATTTGCCTATGCTGGCTAAAGATGTGGTTGCTATGGGTTTGGTGGATTATAATCGACCTTTATGGTTTCAAGCCTTTGCGCAACAAAGCAACCATGACACACAGATAGAGCAAGCTTTAGCTTTAGTGGAAATGTCGGAGTTTAGCCATGTTGATTTCCGTGTGTTGTCAGGTGGGCAGCAGCAACGCATTCGCCTTGCTCGCGCTTTAGTCCGCCAGCCCAAGTTATTATTATTGGATGAACCATCTGCTGCTTTAGATAGCCGCCGTCAAGAAAAGTTATACCAACTATTGCGCCGTTTATGCGATGAAAAGAATATGACGGTGATTATGGTAGAACACGATGTTGCAGCCATCACCTCTTACGTGGATTCAGTTGCCTGTTTAAATAAACACATCCACCATCATGCCAAGCGTGGTGAAACTATCCCTGATGAAGTGTGGACTGCCATGTATGGTGATCACGTCAACATTGTAGCGCATGATTCAAGCTGTATTGGTTGCGCACCCGTAGCGAATAGACAAGAAGGGCATCATCATGATTGATTTTATCCAAGTATTCTTTGCTAGCCCTGTGATGTCTGAAGCATTATTACCCGCTTTGATCATTGCAGTGGTCACTTCATCGATGTCGGTGATGGTTTTGGCACATCGTTTATCCTTTTTGACGGTAGGTGTTTCCCATGCTTCATTAGCAGGGCTTGGTTTGGCTGTAACCTTGAGTTTACCTTTATTGCCCACCGCCGCTTTAACTGCCATCGCCATCGCACTCTTACTTGCCATCATGCCCAATCGCCAAGGCATCAATGCCGACACAGGTACAGGTATGTTGTTTGCAGGAAGCATGGCCTTGGGGGTCATCCTTATCTCCAGCGCTAGTCGCAACGAAGTGGATTTATTTGGTTTGTTGTTTGGCAATATTTTAACGGTTTCCCCTGTGGACTTACAGTGGATTATTTGGGGAAGTGTGTTGGTTATATTCAACTTAATATGCTGGGCGAAACCATGGTGGAGCATGGCTTTTGACATGATTACCGCCCAAGCTTCAGGCATCGCTACCTCAAGGTTACGCTTGATTTTATATGGTACCATTGGTTTGACCGTAGTGATGTGTGTCAAACTTGCAGGCATTGTGCTGACCACAGGATTATTGGTATTACCTGCTGCTTGTGCTTGGTTTTGGGGGCGTTCTTTGCTGGGTTTATGGGCTTTGAGCCTGAGTTTTTCTTTGCTGGGTACCTTAGGTGGTTTGATGTGGTCATATCAATACGATTTACCCTCAGGCGCAGCCATCATCATCATCTTATGCATGCTTTTCTGCTTAAGCTGGTTGTGTTTTCACCTAAAAAAATACTTTGCAGTGTCGGTGTGACTAAAAGTACCTCAAAAAACAGGTTTTTTTGCAAATTCATCTCTTCTTGTATGGATTACATGAGTGGTATAATGATAGACCAGACCCCCTTTTTTATTGTGTGGTGAATTC
>JAUZQU010000054.1 GCA_030950835.1 Mariprofundaceae bacterium
TATTTGTACACCGCTCCATTGCCCAAGAACTGGCGCAGGCCATGACCAATGCTGCTTTGGGCTTAAAGGTGGGCAATCCCCTAGATGAAGCTACACAAGTAGGGCCTTTGATTCGTGCTGGTGAAGTGCAGCGTGTGGATACTTGGGTGCAAGAAGCGGTGGCAGCTGGTGCTGAGTTGTGTTGTGGTGGGGAAGTTTTGGAGCATCAATGTTATGCGCCTACAGTGTTATTGAACCCAGCTCAAGATGCCAAAGTCAGCAGCCATGAAATCTTTGGCCCTGTGGTCTGTATTTATGCTTATGATGATGTGCATGAAGCCATTACACAGGCAAATAGCTTGGATGTTGCCTTTCAAGCAGCCGTCTATTGCCAACACATAGACACGGCACTTTCCATTGCCTCGCGCCTTGCTGCATCGGCGGTGATGATCAACGACCACACTGCTTTTCGCGTCGATTGGATGCCTTTTGCAGGCTTGCGCCACTCAGGCTTGGGCGTTGGCGGCATTCCGCACACCATCAAAGACATGCAAATATCGAAAATGATAGTCATCAACACAGGAGATAGCGCCTTATGAATGCAGCAGAATTATTGGTCACATGTTTAGAAGAAGAGGGCATTGAATATATTTTTGGTGTGCCAGGTGAAGAAAATGCTGATTTTATGATGGCATTGGAAGATTCAAAAAAGATTCGTTTTATTTTGACGCGGCATGAGCAAGGTGCAGCCTTTATGGCAGAAGCTTATGGGCGATTAACAGGTAAAGCCGCTGCATGTTTGGGCACGCTTGGCCCTGGAGCAACCAATTTGATTACAGGTGTTGCCAATGCCAATATGGATATGGTGCCGATGCTGGTATTGACGGGGCAAGGCGCATCTACGCGCTTGCATAAAGAATCACATCAAATTATGGATGTAGTGAAAATGTTTGAGCCTGTCACCAAGTGGGCAACTTCCATACTTCACCCTGACAACATCCCCGAAATTGTGCGCAAAGCAGTGCGCTTGGCACATAGCGAGAAACCAGGAGCTTGTTTGATTGAGCTGCCTGAAGATGTGGCAACAATGCCAGTATCCAGCAAACCTTTGCCACCACACCGTTTCCCAAGATCGGTAGTTGCCACATCCCAAATCGAAGCTGCTTATACTATCTTCCGCGCGGCTAAACGTCCTATCATCTTGGTGGGTAATGGTTGTATTCGTCAACAAGCCAGCCAACAGCTACGTGACTTTTGTGCTGCTACAGGCATTGGTGTAATCAACACTTTTATGGCAAAAGGTTGTGTGGATATGGATGATGAATCTTGTTTGTTTACAGTGGGTTTACAAGCCAAAGATGTCATTTCTTGTGCTTTGGATGCCGCCGATTTGGTGCTCACTTTGGGTTATGACATGGTGGAATATCACCCTGAACTATGGAACAACAATCAAGATAAACGCATCATTCATGCTGACTTCTCAGCTGCTGAAATTGACACATTCTACCAGCCAGAAATCGAGTTGGTAGGTGATATTAAACATACTTTGGCTGCCTTGAATCAATGTGTCAGCCAACATGGTGGTGCAGCCGTGCGCAACCTCTCCCAACAACAACAAACCCGACAAGTCATGTGGAATGATCTACATCAATATGATGATGATCAAAGCCAAGGTGTCATCAAGCCACAAAAAGCCTTGGCAGATGTGCGCAAAGTCATGGGTGCTGAAGATATTTTACTATCGGATGTGGGCGCACATAAAATGTGGATTGCCCGTCATTATCAATGCCATGAACCCAACACTTGCCTGATTCCCAATGGTTTTTGCTCTATGGGTTTTGCTTTACCCGGTGCGATTGGGGCGGCTTTGGTGCATCCTGAAAAACGTATTCTGGCCATTTGTGGTGATGCAGGATTTATGATGAATGTGCAAGAAATGGAAACTGCCCAACGTTTAAACAGTAATATCGTGGTGATGGTATGGGCAGATCAGGCTTATGGGCTGAGTGCTTGGAAACAGCAAAATCAATTTGGCAAACATACTGACTTAAGCTTTAATAACCCCAACTGGACAATGTTGGCCCAATCGTTTGGCTGGAATGGCTTTGAAGTTGATGATAGTGCGGATTTATTAGCCACTTTGGAAGATGCCTTTGTTGCCGATGGCCCTAGTTTGTTGGTTATCCCTATTGATTATCGAGAAAATATGCGTTTATCTGAACGTTTGGGGGACATTGTTTGCCCGATTTAAGGACAAAACGACGATTTCTTCGACCCATATTATGCTTGTGCATCGGCGGTTTATTGATGGCTGCCAGCCATGCCGACATGAATCATTATTGGCAACAGCCAAAGGCAACTTCTCAACAACATAACTGGTCTGCTTTGGAAAAAAACATGCGTCCAGAAGCATGCGCTCAATGCCATGAAAGTCAGTTTAATGATTGGAAACAAAGCTTACATGCAGAAGCTTTTTCACCAGGTATGGTTGGGCAATTTGCGACTATGGATCACGGCTCAGGCAATGATTGTTTACGCTGCCACGCACCTTTAGAAACCCAGTTGTTTGATACAGCTCAAGCCATGTTGGCATCCTTAAAAACGCTGCGTAAAAACCCCATAGGCATCAACCAAGATGCCGATCTACAAAGCCAACAAGCAGACTTACCTTTGCGGCATTCAGGCGTAAGTTGTGCTGTGTGTCATGTGCGCCAAGGGCTGCGTTTTGGGCCTCCTCGACTGGGCAGCGATGTGCAAGGGCAGATTAAAGGTGACGCGCATGGCGGATTTATTGCCAACAAACGCTTCGAGCAATCCAATTTCTGTGCCGAATGCCATCAGTTTCCACAAAGTTATGCTATCAATGGTAAACCGCTGGAAAATACCGTCATGGAATGGCAACAAAGTAAGTTTTCTCAATTGGGCAAACAGTGCCAAAGTTGCCATATGCCTGAACGCCGTCATCAGTTTAAAGGCATTCATGATAAGGATTTTACCCGTCAAGGTTTAGACATCCACACGGTTCAAAAGGGTGAATATATCGCTTTAAGCATCACATCCACCAATATTGGACATGCTTTCCCCACTTATGTCACCCCTCTCGTGCGTATCCATGCGATGGCTTTGGATGTCCAGCAACAGACCATCAAAACATGGCATTGGGACTTGGTGCGTGAAGTATATTATGATGATGGTTGGCAGGAAAAGCGGGATACCCGTTTATTCCCCGATGAAACCCGCCTATTTATGCCAACGGATATCCCTGAAGCTGCGATTCAATTACATTTTCAGATTGAGGTCAAACCAGATCACTTTTATCAAGGCATGTATCAAAGTCTACTCGAAGATGATATGCAACAAGATGCCCAAGTATTAATCAAACGTGCTTTAAAAACCAGCTATCAACGGGTCTATATCTTGTATGATGAGGTGCGCAAGCTGCCGTAATCAACTATCCGCTTTCGACCCAGAAGTTCACTTACAAGCATCATCAGCTTGTTGCTGGTTATCATCCATAGCTTGTTGAATGCGTTTGTTCAAATCTTCAACCGACTCCCCTTCCTTTGCCCACAAGGGTTCTCCAACCACCACAACACCTTTAGCAAAGGGATATGGCAAGTAGAAGTTATCCCATGATTTTAACCGTTTGAAACGATTGGTCGCAAAACACACAGGTAAAATGGGCAAACCTGTTTTCAAAGCTATGTGGGCTGCACCAGCTTTGGCAACTTGCTGTGGACCTCTTGGACCATCTGGAGTGATGCCCGGCGAATAGCCTTCTTTTGCCATACGAATGACTTTCAATAAAGCCCTCGCCCCACCTTTGCTCGATGAACCACGCGAAGCAGCTACACCAAAATTACGGTAGACCCCTGCAATCAATTCTCCATCTTTATGATCTGAAATGATGACAGGCCCTCGCCATCCACCCAGTAAAAAGGGGCTTAATAACAAACGTCCATGCCAATAACATACCACGCAAGGTGTCTTTTCAGGGCGAACCGATGAGCCTATATATTGCCAACGTATGCTATGTTTAAGCAACCAGACCAAAGCACTGACCATGAAAATAATAAGTTTATATTTGAAGGGTATCACGTTCTTTTTAGGTCTAAATGTCAGTCTTCAAATTGAAGCTGGTAAAGCTCGGCATAAATACCGCCTTCTGCCAACAATGCTTGATGTGAACCCGTTTGCACAATCTTACCTTGATCCAACACAACAATCTTATGTGCATGTCGAATGGTGGATAAACGGTGTGCAATCACAATCACCGTACGCCCCTGCATCAAATTATCAATGGCCTGTTGCACCAACCGCTCGGATTCTGTGTCCAAGCTGCTCGTCGCTTCATCCAAGACCAAAATAGGCGCATCTTTGAGCAAAGCTCTGGCTAAACTCAAGCGCTGACGTTGCCCACCTGATAAAATGACCCCACGTTCACCAACTAAAGTATCATAACCATCATCCAATTTCTCAATGAATTCATGGGCATTCGCAATCTTCGCAATCGCAATCACATCCTCTCTGTTGATGTCCTCATGCCCATAAGCGATGTTGTTGAGCACGGTATCATTAAACAAAACGATTTCTTGGGTCACCAATGCCATGTGTTGACGCAGATCAGCTTGGCTAATGTCGCGCAAGTCCACACCATCAATACAAATCGAGCCTGTTGTTGGATCCATAAAACGTAATACCATGTTCGCCAGCGTGGTTTTACCTGCACCACTTCTACCTACCAGCGCCACGACTTCACCTGCTTGAATTTCAAGGTCAATATCTTGTAACACAGCACGTTTGGCTTGAGGAAAAGTTAAACCTACCGCCTTAAAACGAATATTTTTCTTGAATTGCGGCAAAGCAATGCACTTTTCTGGGTCGGCAATGGCAATAGGTGCATCTAAAATGTCAAAAATACGCTCTGCTGCCGACAAACCTTGTTGAATTTCATTGTTTGCCCGCGATAAACGACGAACAGGGTCATAAAGCAGCAACAAAGATACAATGAACGACATCAAATCCCCAGCCGTTGCTTCACCTGATGCCACACGCAAACCACCATACAACAACACTCCAGCCACACCAATACCTGCCACCATTTCCATCACAGGAAAAGATAAGGCTTGCACTTTCATGGCTTTAATTTGGTGTTGCATAAAGTCTTTGGTAATCGTTCTGAAACGTTGGCGCTCGTAGTTTTCCATGCCAAAAGCTTTGACCACACGGATACCACCTACCGTTTCTTCCACCAAACTGGACATATTACCCATAGAAACCTGTCCATCATAACTCGCCTTGCGCATATTTTGTCCAAAATGAATCAGGGGGTAAACCATGATGGGAAAGACAATCAACGACAACAATGCCAACACCCAATCCGAATTGAAAATCACCAACAATAAGAACACAATCGATAAAAAGTCACGCATCAAGGAGGTGACCGCAGTGCTGACGGCAGCTTGCAGCAACGTCACATCATAAATGATTCGACCTAACATTTCGCCTGTTTTTCTATGGGTGAAAAAGCCCAAAGATTGCGCCGTAAGTTGTTGATAAATTAAATTACGAACATCAAAGATGATGTGTTGCCCAATCGAAGCCATAATCGAGGCCTGACCATAAAATGCCAGCCCTTTGACCATATAAAGCCCAATAATACCTACGGGCATCAGGTAAATATAAGTCATATTCTTGCCTGACAATACTTCATCCAACATGGGTTTGAATGCCCACGCTAATGCCGCCGTACAAGCAGCTAGAATCACCATGCAGCTAATCGCTATCCACAGTGAACCTTGGTATGGCTTTAAAAATTGTAATAAACGTCTATACATATCAGTGTTTTAAGATTGTGGCATCCGCAAACGTTGACCCACCTTTAAGTCTGATTTTTTGTTCAAGCCATTCAAACGCACGATGCTGGATACACTTACCCCATATTGTTTAGCAATGCCCCATAAAGTATCACCACGGTGCACGGTGTGCCTCTCTGCTACGCTGGTTTTCAAACGTCCCATTCGAGTGAAAAAGTCAACGCTGGCTACATACATCGCACGCGCCAGTTTTTTCTGATGTTTACTGGATTTGAGTAAACGTTCACGTTTAGGGTTGGAAATATAATCCACTTCCACCAAAACGCAGGGGATTTCTAAAGTAGTCAACACTGCAAAACGGGCATGTTTAGGTTTGTTGTATTTAATGGGAAACGACTTAGCAAACTCTTCCAACACCGTATTGGCAAACATTTCCGAACTATCTAAACCATCTCGTTTTGCCATGTCGCCCAAAATGCCACGCACAAAAGGCTCATCGACCTGCTGCACAGGCATCACACCACCCACCAAATCTGCAGCATTCTCTTTGGCAGCCAACGCAGCTGCCACTCTATCTGGCGTTGCTCCAGATTCCGACAAAGTATACACACTTGCACCTTTCACACTACGCACTCTCAAGGCATCAGCATGAATACTAATCATCATATCTGCGCCCACTTCACGCACTTTCTGCACCCGTTTCTTCAAAGATACAAAATAATCACCTTTACGAATCAACACCGCTTTCATGCCTTTTTTGGCATTGATCAGTTTTGCCAGCTCTTTGGCTATACGCAGCGTAACTTTCTTCTCTTGCAGCTTATTTTTACCAATCGCACCAGGGTCTTCACCACCATGACCTGCATCCACAGCGATGATAATATCACGCTGCATTGTGTTGTTGATAGGCTGAATTTTCTTCGTTTTCTCGGATGCTTGAGGAATCAAATCCACCACAAGGCGGCTGGGGTTTTCTTTGGTCTTTTTCAGCAAAAATGAGCGCGGTGTCACCCCTTTTTTCACATCCAACACCATACGAATGACATTCTTTTTACGTTTACCATAACGCAGGGCTTGCAACACAGGGTCAGGCAAAGCAAGTTGCCCTAATTTGGCCTTCATTTGGGCATTTTTCAGGTCAATGACAATACGTTCAGGATTATGCAAACGGAAAATGTCATATTTCACACTGCCCGATAAGTCAAAACCAAACGGGTATGGTCAGGTGCTGTCCACATACGAACATCATGAATCGACACCGCTGCCACAGCATGTTGCAGCAATAAGGGCGCGCACAATAGCAACGTCAATACAACCGATAAACGATTGAGTTTCAACAATGTTTTGCCTGATTCATGTGATTTTCCTGATCCATAAAACACCTATTGCCCCTTTCTATCCTTCATTGTGCATATTCAAGCCATAAAATAAAGCTTTCAGCCTTCAACGCTGACGAACTGGAATACCCTGCTCTGCCAAATATGCTTTGGTTTGAGCGATGGTGAAGGTGCCAAAGTGAAAAATAGATGCTGCAAGCACAGCGTCTGCTTTACCTTGGCTTAAACCTTCTGCCATGTGTTCTAAAGTACCTACGCCACCAGATGCCACCACATTGGCAGTAATCGCATCGGACACCGCTCTGGTTAAAGCAATATCATAACCTGCTTGCGTACCATCGGCATCCATGCTGGTCAAAAGAATCTCACCTGCACCATAATCGGACATACGTTTTGCCCATTCCACAGCATTGATACCTGTTGCTTTGCGCCCACCGTGGGTAAAACACTCCCAGTGGTTTCCTTCTTCACCCACCACCTTTTTCGCATCTACAGCCACCACAATTGTTGAAGAACCAAAACGTTCCGCTGCTTCTTTTACCAGTTCAGGGTTAAAAATAGCTGCCGTATTGATAGACACTTTATCCGCCCCTGCATGCAGCAAACCTTCAATGTCTTTTAAGGCTTTCACACCACCACCCACAGTAAGCGGCATGAACACATGTTCTGCGACCTCGGTCACCATACCATAAAGCGTATCACGGCTTTCGTGGCTGGCGCGAATATCAAGGAAGGTCAACTCGTCTGCCCCTTGTTCATCATATTTAATCGCCGCTTCTACAGGGTCGCCAGCGTCTACAATATCCACAAACTGCACACCTTTCACCACACGCCCATGCGCCACATCAAGGCAAGGAATAATTCGCTTGGATAACATCAGCCTAGCTCCTGCATAGCAGCAGCAAAATCAATGGTGTTTTCATAAATTGCTCTACCCGTAATCGCACCACAAATACCATCATGCACATGTTGAGCACATGCCCGAACATCATCCATCGCAGCCACACCACCTGAAACAATCACTGGAATCGACACCGCTTTTGCCAAATTGGCAGTTTCTTCAATATTAGGACCAGAGAGCATACCATCTCTAGCAATATCCGTATAAATAATCGCAGCCACACCATCATCTTCAAATTGTTGCGCCAAATCCACCGCTTTCACATCCGTCACATCATCCCAACCATGCACAGCCACTTTGCCACCCTTAGCATCAATACCCACACACACTTGATGCGGAAATGCCTTACATGCCTCTTTGACTATCTTCGGGTCTGCAATCGCAATCGAACCCAAAATCACCCTATCAATGCCTAAGTTCAACATGCCTTCAATCATCTTTAAGTCGCGCAAACCGCCACCAAGCTGCACTGGGATATGCATTTGCTCACAAATGGCCTGAATCGCTTGTTGGTTGGCAGGTTTTCCAGCAAAAGCACCATCCAAATCGACCACATGCAGACGTTTTGCGCCCAAAGCCTGCCAATGCGCCGCCATTTCTCCTGCATTATTGCCGTATACCGTGGCATCATCCATACGCCCTTGTTTGAGGCGCACACATTGCCCTGCCTTCAAATCAATGGCTGGAATAAGCTCGAATTGTGTTTGTGAAGTTAAACCCATGATTGTTTTCCTTGTTCAAAACTGTAAAAGTGCGGCGATTCAGTCATGTTAAATATCATTCGTCAATCAGAAAACCTACCCGCACCAACCTTTGTATGGTTGGGTGAACAAGAATACACTGCTTTTCTTGAGAAAATGCAGCTTCACAGCCAGCAACTTATGCAAGGTCAAAAGCATGAAGTGGTTTATTTTTGTGAGCATCAACCCGTCTTCACCACAGGAAAACGCGGCATCAACAACAGCAAAGTAGAACTTGGCGCACCCTTGATTCACACCGAGCGCGGCGGTGAAACTACATTTCATGGTACAGGGCAATTGATGATGTATCCTTTGATTCAGCTTAAGAGATATGGGCTTTCCGTGCGTAGTTATGTACACCTTTTGGAGCAATCTTGTTTAGATTTGCTTCAAACCCATCAAATTCATGCCGCAAGGGACTGTGGTTTACCTGGTGTTTGGCTCAACCAAGAGAAAATCGCCGCCTTGGGCATTCGCATCAACCAAGGTTTCACTTCACATGGCATGGCTCTAAATGTGCACACTGATTTAACATGGTTTGATAAGATCAACCCTTGCGGCACTTCGCGTAAAACCACAACCATGCAAAAACAGGGTTTAAAGGCATTCGACTTAACAGAGATAGCGCAACAGTGGTTCCATATTTTCAATGTTTTATTAACAGCACAGATGAAAAAAAATAAATCAGTCCATCAGGTTTAAATCGAGAAGCGTTCATTTTGAAACGGACTCTTTTGCATGACTTGAATTCAGCTGTGACGTGGGTAGATATGCCCCGCCCTACGCCCCTTTGATTCGGGCAATCAACTGACTTGATGAATAACCTGGTAAAAAAGGCACAACACGCACAATTCCACCATGTTCGACGACTTCTTTTGCCCCAACAATGTTATCCACCTCATAATCTCCGCCTTTAACCAAGACATCAGGCATCAAAGTTTGGATAAGATGAAGTGGTGTACCTTCATCAAAAGCAACCACCATATCCACTGCTTGTAAACCCATCAACATATGCCCTCTATCGTTTAAAACATTGATAGGACGACTCTCCCCTTTTAAACGCCGAATGGAATCATCGGCATTTAAACCCACAATCAAGTGCTGACCCAAAGCTTTAGCATCTTCAAGGTAGGTGATATGTCCTGGGTGCAACAAATCAAAACAACCATTGGTGAACACCACTTTATCACCTTGTTTCTTCCATGTTTGGCATTGTTTAGCTGCTTCTTGCCAAGATGTGATGTGTAAAACCATCGCTTACACTGCCCCACTCATCGCCCAAGCAATCATAAAACAAAGCAGACCAATCAATATATAAAACAAACCATGCGATTTCTTTTCTAGTTTATTCCATGTTTTGGTTGGGCGTTCAGCTTTCTCTTCATCCGTATGCATCCAGCTCCTCCGCCAAATCATCGGTCACAGCTGCAAACAATAAGGGCAACATCACTTCTTCTGCCCCTGTCAAACATAACGTTTGACCGCCTCCAGAATCAAAAGCATCACATAACCCTGAAATCGAAGTCGATGTCGCTTTTTTCTCAATCACACCTACCGTCACCCTATCAATATGGTATTCCAAGTTACGCGCTGCTTCTGCAGCTTGCGCAAACAAACGCGGAATGACCACACTAGATGCCACATTCAACAACACACCACCACTGGCATTTGCCATCATACCCGCCAATAAACGAAAATCCGTCATACCAGCAGCACCCAGCGATTCGCCATGAACCAAAGGATGTAAGTTAAACATATCTGCACCAATCGCAGGGTGGACTGTAATCGGCACACCAAAACGACACGCTGTTGCCAACACCGAATGATCCAAATGCTTGGCATCGGTCTCCATCAAACACGTACCAATACTATAACCAATACCCTTATTTTGTGCAGCACCTGCCACAATAGATTCATTGATTAACAAACCAGTTTCTTGGGTAATACGATTGGTTTTACCTTGTAAGGTGTGCCCAGTTAAAGCAATTTCCACATCTTGTAACATCGCCGCACCCGTTAATGCCACGCCTGTAATCAATTTTTGTTCTATCAAACGTACCAAAAAAGGACTAAGCCCTGCCTCAAAAACATGTCCGCCACAGCCAAGAATGACATCTTGTTGATTACGAAAAGCAGTCGTGATGGCATCACGCAACAAAAATAAGTCTCCACTGACACCTAGACCTGGCAAGGCGCATAAAAAGTCTGCAAAACTACCACCTGCGCGAAATGGTGCGCCAAAATCACGTTCTTGCGCATCGGCTTGTCGCTGGCTTAAGGGTACTGTTTTTAACTGGCTAAAGGCTAATGGTTTTACACTCATGTTTACGCTCCAAACATCGTTTCATCAATCAATGTACACAAAATATGTAAACAGGTGATATGCATTTCTTGCACACGCGCTGTGGATGGGTGGTTGATATTGATGTGTACACTTACTCCAGCATGTGAAGCAAGTTTACCGCCATGTTTACCCGTCAAAGCAATCAATTGTATGCCCATCTTCGCAGCTTGTTCTACAGC
>JAUZQU010000055.1 GCA_030950835.1 Mariprofundaceae bacterium
TGTGCGACGAATAATAGGGGAATGTGACAAAGTAGAAGTAAGCACCCCGTCCCCCCCCCCCAGGTTTTCACGAAGCTTTAGTTTGGAAATCTTGACGGTATTATGCCTCGCATAAATGAGGTGATGATAGACGATGTTTAACCATCATTATTGTCGCGTTAAAAATAAGCCGTAAAGGAAAATATATTGAAACATAAAATGAAGAGTTTGTTGATTGTTATTGCAATGTTGGCATCAAGCCATGCACTCGCAGGTAATACAACTAATACAACGATACCTGAAGGTATGGGTGTATTGCCAACAGAAGTTCCTGTTCCCGCAAACAACCCGATGAGTGCTGCAAAGGTTGAGCTAGGTAAGAAGCTTTATTTTGAGCCTGCACTTTCTAAAAGTGGTCAATTTTCCTGTAACTCATGCCATAACCTTGGTACATGGGGCGTGGATAATCAGAAGTTTTCTATTGGTCATCAGTGGCAACGTGGCGGCAGAAATGCCCCGACTGTTTTAAACGCTGCTTTTTGGAGCAAACAATTTTGGGATGGTCGCGCTCCACTCTTGGAAGATCAAGCCAAAGGTCCACCATTAAACCCTGTTGAAATGGCTGCTGGAAGTGAAGCTATGGTGGTTTCTCGTTTAAAAGAAGCAGGCTATACACCATTTTTCTCAGCAGTGTTTGGTGAGAAAAATGCTTTATCCTATAACAACATGGCTATGGCTATCGCAGCCTTTGAAAGAACACTATTAACACCAAATGCAGCTTTTGATAAGTTTGTGCGTGGTGAAGGTGATATTTCTGCAGCAGCCAAACGCGGCATGAAAAAAGCAGCTGATATTGGTTGTACCTCTTGTCATGCAGGTCCACTATTTACCAACAATCAATTTGCTAATTTTGCTTATGGTACAGATGAGGGCTTGAAATCCGTAACCAAAAAAGACGCTGATGATCATGTCTTCCGTGTACAATCATGGCGCAATGTAGCGATGACTGCACCGTACTTCCACGATGGTTCAGCTGCGACACTTGCTGATGCTGTGCGCAGCATGGCCAGGGTTCAGCTTGATACAACATTATCCAATGCTGATGTGTCAGATATTGTTGCCTTTCTTGAAACATTAACAGGTGATGCACCACAGGTATCCTTTCCTATCTTACCAAGACCTACTGGTCATGCTTTGGATTGGCGTGATTAGCATACTACTCTGGCAACCCTGAATGACTATGCCTAGATTTTACAAGTGTGCGCACCATCATTTGCAGGGTCTAGGCACTCTTGATGGGCGTGATTTCTAAACAATAGGGGGATAGTATAGTCCTTAATTCAGGGTTACGATTAGAATTATTGCGCCTAGTGCTGTT
Source organism: Mariprofundaceae bacterium (assembly GCA_030950835.1). Classification (GTDB taxonomy): domain Bacteria; phylum Pseudomonadota; class Zetaproteobacteria; order Mariprofundales; family Mariprofundaceae; genus Ghiorsea. The sequence goes on from JAUZQU010000055.1 coordinate 1,358, forward strand.
CCGCTTTAGATTATTACGCATTAAAATAGCGGGGGATTCATGATGTCTCATATTGAACAGTACAACAGCGATTTCGGCATAGAAGGACAAGTGACTTTTAAAGATGGGCAGGGTGATATGCCTATTGTTGAGGTAAACAACACGTTGGCTTGTGCAAGCATTGCTTTGCAGGGCGCACATGTGTTGCATTATCAAGCAGTAGCGCAAAGTCCATTGATTTGGATGTCACCAGAGGTGACGTATGCCGAGGGTAAATCTTTGCGTGGTGGCGTACCAGTGTGTTGGCCTTGGTTTGGACCACATGCTGTGGATAAGGCTTTACCTGGACATGGCTTTGCGCGTACGGTCAACTGGAAACCTGTTGCTTCGGCAGCTTTGGCGGATGGTTCCACGCAAATCAGCTTTGAATTGGTTGCAACTGCAGCAAGCAAGGCAGCTTGCCCTCATGCGCTGCGTGTACGTTTGCACATGACGGTGGGCAGTAGTTTAAAATTGATGTTGGAAACCAGCAATCTGGGTAAAACTACCTTCACTTTAGGCGCAGCTTTGCATACTTATTTGCAAGTCGGTGATGTGCGGCAAGTGCGTCTTGAAGGTTTGGATGCGTGTGATTATTTGGATAAAGTGGATGGTGGAGTCCGTAAATCGCAGCAAGGTGATGTGCTTTTCACACAAGAAACAGACAGGATTTATCTCAATACAGGCAGTGTTTGCACACTTGTTGACCCAAGTATGGACAGGAAAATCGTGATGCATAGCCAAGGCAGTGCTTCGACTGTGGTGTGGAACCCTTGGCTGGAAACTGCCAATAAGATGGGTGATTTAGGTGAAGAGGGTTATTTAAACATGTTATGTGTGGAAGTCGCCAATGCCGCAGAGGATGTGGTGTTGCTGGCAGCTGGGGCAACACATCGTATGCAGATAAGTTATACGGTTGAAACCTTGTAAGCAGGTTTTATTTTTTTCGTTTTTTAGACCTCTTACCCTTGCCTTGTAACCAGGCATCATGTTCAGCAACCAAGGATTTCAAATCTTGGTTGCTTTTTTCGGGGGCGCTGGCGATGTCATTATAGGTGTTTTTGCCGACTTGAATGGTCTGGATAGGTTTGTTGATAAAGTCTTGAATGGCTTCTAATAATGGTCGTTCTTCTTCAGCGCAATAAGCAATCGCTTGCCCCTTGTTGACACCTCGCCCTGTGCGCCCGACACGGTGGACATAGTTTTCTGCTTTATCGGGCAAATCATAATTGATCACATATTCAATATCGGGTACATCAATGCCGCGCGCGCTGACATCCGTTGCAATCAAAACACGGCAATCACCATTCCGAAAAGCTTGCATCACTTGCGCCCGTTGCTGCTGTTCTTTATCACCATGAATATTTTGACATGTAATGCCAACTCTAGCCATCGCTTTGACCACACGCTCAGCGCGCACTTTGGTACGCACAAAGACGATGACTTTGCTTTGCTCATGGCTTTGTAGAAAGTCAGCGAGGAAGAAACGTTTATCATCCATGCCCACAAACATCACCGCATGGGAGACATTCTTAGAAACGGGGTCTTTAGGGGAGACTTGAATGCGAATGGCTTCACTTTTGACTTGAGAGTAGGCAAGTTTTTTAATTTCATCCGTGATGGTGGCAGAGAAAAATAACGTTTGATGA
>JAUZQU010000056.1 GCA_030950835.1 Mariprofundaceae bacterium
AGGCTGCATCAACACCTCATATCTGGTGAATCAGCGCTGTTTCGACAATATATCGGCGCAGCACTCATCATTGTTTGTCTGATAGGTTTATGGCGTTAAAAAAAGGATATATATGAAACATTTATACTGCTTGTCACTATCATTTTTACTCTTATCTGCTTGCGCCACACCCCCTAAACCCATGCCTATGCCCCCCCTACCCTTAACCCAAAAAGAACACATACCCTCCCCTGTTCAAGCTGCAATCAAAGCCACAACGTTCACTATTGTCGCCGTGGGTGATATCATGATGGGTGGCACCGCTTTGCCCATCATGCAAGAGCAAGGTTATGACCGCCCTTTTGCCAAAACCAAACACCTTTTCAGCCATGCTGATGCCGTGATTGGTAATTTAGAAGGTCCATTAAGCACAAGGGGCATCGCGGATAAAGATAAGAAATACGTCTTTCGCTCCCCTGCGGATAAAGTTGGACCTGCTTTAAAAAATGCGGGTTTTGATGTGCTTACTTTAGCCAATAATCATAGCCTTGATTATGGTGTAACTGCTTTAAATGACACCATAGATGCCTTAAAACAGCAAAACCTTGCCCATATTGGCGCGGGAAATAACCTCAAAGAAGCACGAAAACCACATATTATGGAAAAAAACGGCTTTAAAGTTGGTTTTTTGGGTTATTCATTGACTTATCCCGAAGAATTTTGGGCAAAAGACAACCGAGCAGGCACCGTATTTGGTTATGAACATACTATTCGCCAAGATATTCAACGCTTACGCCAGCAAGTAGATAGTATTGTTGTTTCTTTTCATTGGGGGCGTGAAGGCACGACCAAATTACGCGCTTATCAACCCCGTTTGGGGCGCATTGCCATTGATGAAGGAGCAGCTTTGGTGATTGGGCATCATCCGCATATTATGCAAGCAGTTGAACGTTATAAACATGGAGTTATCCTTTATAGTTTAGGCAATTATGTGTTTGGTTCATATAGCCAACGTAGTCCATATGGAGGCATTGCCCAAGTCGTTCTGAATCAACATGGTTTTGCAAAACTTACCTTAACCCCTATTGATACCAACAACTTCCGCCGCCATTTTCAGCCCCAACCTTTAACAGGAAAGCCTTTAAACCAAGCGTTAGAATCCATACAAAACCTATCACGCCTACAACATACCGAAACCATCATCTATAATGAACAATTGGTATTGCAAGGTATGCCTCAAGAGTAAAGATAGATGTTTTTCTTGACCTGTGACCATACTCCATAGTTTATAATTGCGCTATGAAGATTAGTGAACTTGCAAAACATGCCCAAGTAAAAGTAGATACGATTCGTTATTACGAAAAACGCCAGCTATTACCGACACCCAAACGCACGCACTCGGGTTATCGTATCTATGCGAATAGCGACCTCAAACGACTGCTATTTATTGTGCAAGCTAAAGGCTTGGGGTTTACACTAGAAGAGATTAGACAATTACTGTGCCTTCAATCAGGAAAAACAGATTGTGTGCAAGTACGAAATATTGCCAAACGCAAATCAGCTGAAATCGCATTGCGCATAGAAAGACTTTCCCAGATCAAATACATATTGGATGCCTTAGCTGATCAATGTGAACAGCAGGAGGACGATGAGTGTCCTATTTTAAAGTCTTTGGAAAACTCCAATGAATAAACCAATCTCAACGCATAAAATATCATTATTCGGGGCAATCATAGCAAGTATTTTAGCATCTTCTTGCTGCCTAGGACCACTGCTACTTGCATCACTAGGCATAGGCTCGTTATCTATATTTATTTCTATGGCTCCTTACCGTTCTACCTTAGGAATCATTACTTTAGCGCTACTTGGCTGGGTTTCATGGCAATATTGGCATGAAAGTAAACAGTGTTTATTACAAGGGTGTACACCTCAAAAGCCAACTCTTTTATGGTTAGTGGGCGGATTCTCCATATTGTTTCTAGCCTCACCTTATTTCATTCCATAATTCTATATTGAAAGAATATATGAACATCACTAGGAGATATCACCATGCATGATCATGACACAAAAGAACAAAAAAGAAGTAAGATATTTTTTTTTGGCGGCATCTTTCTAGCCGTTTTGATAGCAGCTTTATTACTTGGGCTTATTTTTAGTTGCTCGTCATGTTATTGACTAAAAATAATATGAAAACATCTACCTTATTCAAAACTAGCATCATAGGCAGCATTGTATTTGCGCTATGCTGCTTTACACCTGTTTTGGTTCTTTTGTTTGCTGCTATAGGTATTTCCGCTTGGGTGGGCTACCTTGATGTTGTTCTGTTACCTGCCTTGGCTCTTTTTATCGCTTTGACTATTTACGCCTTTATCCGTCAAAACAAGGCATCAACATAATGTCATGTTGTAGTGCAAACATCTCAAAAAAAGTTAGAAGTCATTGCCCTAAATGTGATGAGCCTTGTTTGAACATGTCATCACATACGCTTCTTCATCAAGTGCAATTTCCTGATAACCAAAAAATCACTCAAGATGATTATGCATTTTGCCCAAATCATCTATGCCATGTGGGTTACTTCTCACCATCTCATATGATTCCAAAACAAAAGCTAAGAGCATTCAAAGAAAGTCAGAAAGCCATGCTTTGTTATTGCTTCGACATCTCAGAACATTTATATCAATCTGCACTAGAATCAGGAACGTTCAAACCCATCAAGGAATTTGTTATTCAACAAACAAAATTGGCTTCCTGTGCTTGTGAAACAAGAAACCCATCAGGTCGCTGTTGCCTAGCCCATTTTAAAGATATGGAGAAAAGTTATGGTCACAGATAAACCATATTTAAGATGGCTTACCTTGTTTGTTACCAGCGGAACCCTGCTTTGCTGCGCTGTGCCTATCTTATTGGTATCGCTTGGGTTCGGCACTGTGTCTTAGAATATAATGGACGATGGAGTGATAGAAAAAATACCACACATCAGATAACCGCAGGATTGCAGTGGGTTCACCAAACATGGGTGCTTGAAGGCGGTCTTGTTAAGGATTTGAACAATAAAAAAGAATTGCGTTACAATATCAGCACTCGGTTTCATTTTTAGAATTCAAAAAATCTTTTCAAACAGATGGAGAAAAAACATGACAACCAATAATACCATCATCACTCAATCGACCATTACCTGCCCTAAATGCGGTTTTTTTAAAACTGAAACCATGCCAAACGATGCTTGCCAATGGTTTTATGAATGTGAGTCATGCCATGTGAAATTGAAACCCAAAGAGGGTGATTGCTGTGTTTTTTGTTCATATGGGGATATTCCATGTCCACCAATACAGCTAAATGGCTGATATAGTGTTAGCATTATTTCTCTGCCCTATTTGTTTGCCGCAAGTGCCAATTTGTTTGTGGCTTTAACTTTTCTAGGGTGAGGTTTTCCGTGTTCAACGTAATGTTTTAATTCTTCAATAATCTGGGTGATAAAAAAACCAAAACCAAATTTGATGACTGGATAAATGATGTAGGCTAAAGGTTTTAAGGTTGAAGTGATGGCAAAGGTGACCACAGATTGATTGTTCTCACCTTGCTCAAGAGAAAATTCCGCCACATTTCTCACCAAAGGAAAAGCAAAGGGTGTATTGGCAAATTCAATCAGTATTGTACAAGATTTCTTTGCCTCATCGTAAACTAAGAACGATTCAACTGCTTTGATTCCTGTGGAATTTGCATCAAGTTCGCAAACTCTCCCTGCAGATGATGCACCTTCAAATAACTGCCCATTTTCTTGTCCAAATGAGTTGGGAACGGACGCCATCCACAGATATGCCTGATCAAAGTCATGGGCGAATACTTGCCAAACTTTATCGGCAGAGGTTTGAATTATGATTTTCTTGGTTGTTTATAGCTGCAATATAAATAGCACAGTATGCAATGTTATACAAATTGAATATCTAAAGTACGCATATAGGTGTGTAAACCAGCATCTTGCACGGGGAACACATAAGCATCTTGCTCGGCGGATTCATTATGATGGGAGTGCCACCAACCTGGCGGTGTGACAAAGACGGTATTGGTTTCCCACATCGCTTTGACAGGGTTGATAATATCACCTTGTGCATCCACTTTTTCACCCAATAAAGTATATGTATTTTCACCTGAAGTGATGGCCAAATCAAGGGCGACTGAATTGTGACGATGCGCCTTTTGTACTTCCCCTTTGGGCAAGAAGTTGAGCAATGACCACATGGTATGGGTGATGGTTTTATTTTTTTGTTGGGCGATATTACCCAAAATAATACCAACACGATTGCGTTTTTCACGAATAGCTGCTTCTCGCAAGGCTGCAACTTCATGCATCATGTATGTTTTGCTGTAAAAGGCGGGTTTGAACTGGGGCTGCGAAGGTTGGACGCCTAAATAGCTTAAAAGTGGTGCATCATGTGTCCAATATAGGGCGGCATCTTCATCAGCGAAATGTTGAACACCTTGGTTACATGGCAAGGTAAAAGTGTCGCCTTGTTGCCAAGTAATACTACCTGCCGCGCTTTCACTGCGACCAGAGCCACGCATCACATAGAATACTTCGGATGTTGCAGAGGCTACAGTTTTGATGGTTTCAGCAGCGCAAATACGAATATAATTGGCCAATAAGTTGGGCGTGGTTGCCAAATAAGGGGTTTCCAACACTTCAGATAAATCCAAAGCAATGACCCGCGTTTCACCTTGTTCATGCAAGGCAGCAGGGAAAGGTTGCACGGGGATTGCATTTAAATCAGGTATTGCTGCTGCTGAATATTCCCAACTGATGACTTCTTGCGCCCAAACATCGTTCATGCTGTTAACCTTTGACTTCATTATTCTTTGCGACCAAACAAGCGGTCTAAATCATGTAATGAGAGCTTCACATAAGTAGGTCGTCCATGATTACATTGCGCAATATTCGGTGTTTTTTCCATTTCACGCAAGAGATTGATTTGTTCTTCATGCGATAGTGTTCTGCCAGCTTTAATCGAAGCTTTGCAAGCGCGATTGCCTAACCAACGCTCTAATATTCGCCCTAAACCTGTACGGTCTGCCTCACTTTCTGCGCCTAGCAACATACAAGCATCGATAAGCTCTTCCACCAAAGCAACAGGTGATTCTTTGCCCAACATCGCAGGAATACTTTTGATGTGGGTGGTATGTTCATCAATTAAATCAAGCTGAACGCCAAAACGTTCTAAAGTATCTGAATAATCTGCCAGCCAAGCCATAGTATTGGCATCAACGTGAACAGGCTCAGGGCTAAGCAACATTTGGACAGCGATGTCTCCCCCTGTCAGTTGGGCTTTGATTTTTTCATAGGTCATACGTTCATGGGCAGCATGTTGGTCAACCAAAACCACGCCATCATTGGTTTGTGCTAAGACATAACATTGATGCACTTGTGCTAAAGGTTGCCCCAAATCTGGCGTGTTATCAACGTGATAAACCGCTGCAGACTCCCCTACTTCGCCGCCTGTATTGCCGCTTGAGAACAATACACGCTGCACATCTGTGGCTATGTTTGCTGATGAACTTGCCCCGATATTTGTTCCCGATTTTGTCCGCTCATGCGACATCGTGGGCATACGTTCGGATTGGAAACGTGGCATATTGCTATGTGCAACAGGTGTTTGAGGCTGATACGTTGAAGTGTTGGTTTCAGCATGCATAGACTGCAATGCTTGCTGCGTGGTGGTGCTAGACACCGATTGACCCATGCGTTCAATCGCCAAACGCACACAAGCTACAACCGCTGCAAAGACCTGTTGCGGCGATTTGAAACGCACCTCTTTTTTCGATGGATGTACATTCACATCCACATCAGCAGGGTCTATTTCCAGCCTAACCACGGCGATAGGATAACGATCATGGAACATCACGTCTCTGTAACCTGCTCTTAAAGCAGCAATGAGTTGTTTGTCTCGAATGACGCGCCCATTGACCAAAAATACCATGCGTGTGCTATCACGATGATGGAACGTGGGCAGCCCTAAAAAGGCTGAAACATGTATGTTTTCATGTTCGAGATGTTGTTGCAGGTGATTTTTGGCGAAATCTTTGCCTAAAATGCTTAAAACACGTTCTTTTTCGCTCTGCGCGACAAAGTTAAAGCGTTTTTTACCGTCAAACTCCAATGTTATGGCAACTTTAGGGTGGGATAACGCCAAAGCTTTGACCACTTCTACAATCGCCGCCTCTTCGGTTTTGTCGGTGCGCATAAAGTTTAAACGGGCAGGCGTATTTAAAAATAAGTCTAATATTTCAATTTTAGTGCCTTTGCGTGGTGCTGCGGGTCGGCTTTCTGCCGCCAAGCCGCCATCAACTTTCAGCTCTATGCCTTCATCACTGTCGGCAAGGCAAGTCAACATACGAAAACGTGATACCGAAGCAATAGAAGGCAGAGCTTCACCTCTAAAACCATGTGAAGCAATACAATGCAGGTCGGCAGAAGTCTCGATTTTACTGGTAGCATGACGTTTTAAAGCACAAGCAGCATCTTCTGGCGACATACCACAGCCATTGTCATCAATTTCAATGCGTTTTTTGCCTGCTTGCTGAATACGCACCTGAATTTGTGTTGCCCCTGCGTCCAAGCTGTTTTCCATCAACTCTTTGACCGCAGATGCAGGTCGTTCCACCACCTCACCTGCGGCAATTTGGTTGGCAACTTGGGCAGGCAGAATATGTATGGTTGGATGAGACATGGGCGCATCATCGTTGATAATGGGAGCACTAGCAAGCGAAGCAGGAGGCAAAGAAAGAGGATTAAAGCGCGGTGTATGTTCAAGCGCTGCTTTGCCTTTTAAAGCTTCAATCATGCGACTTAAAATAAATGCTTGACCCTTCTTTGCGCGCCGCTACATTTCGCCTCGTTCAATGCGGGTATAGCTCATTTGGTAGAGCGCGACCTTGCCAAGGTCGAGGTGACCAGTTCGAGCCTGGTTACCCGCTCCATACATGAAGGGAGTCTTGATTGTCTTACGACTCGGGCTCCCTTTTTTATTTGAAAAAGTTTGAATGGCAGGGTGGCTCAGTGGTACGGCGGGGGATTGCAAATCCCTTATTCGCGAGTTCGATTCTCGCCCCTGCCTCCATTCATATTGAAGGTGTGTTTGCATACACAGCTTTGATTTGATAAGTGATAGTGCCGGGATGGCGGAACTGGTAGACGCAAGGGACTTAAAATCCCTCGAAATTACTTTCGTGCGGGTTCGACTCCCGCTCCCGGTACCACTTACACTTATCTTGGTAGTTTCTTTGCTGCAAAGCATAACACACTCCTCTATATCATGATTCACCCTTGGCTAAATGTTCAATCACCGTATAGTTCGCCTTGGTATGAAATAGTGTGTTTGATTTGCACCATGAAAAACCTGTTAAATTATAGTCAGAGAGGATAAATCATGGCTTTTGTTGTTACCCAGCTTTGTAAAGATTGTGTAGATACTGCTTGTGTTGCGGTATGCCCAGTGGATTGTTTTTATCAACCCAAAGAAGTATCGGATGAACATCCTAATATGTTGATGATTTCTCCAGAAGAGTGCATTGATTGTGCAGTTTGTGAGCCTGAATGCCCTTGGGAAGCGATTTACCCTGAAGAAGATGTACCTGAAGTCATTGAGCCAGACATTGCTTTGAATGATTTGTGTGATTCTGATCGTGATGCCTTTGATTTGGCGGAAGTGACCGAACATACACCGCCTTCGGCAGAAGAAGTAAGCGCTAAAAAAGCCGAATTTGGTCTTTAACACATGACCCAGCAATGGGGTGAACAAGGGAGCTTAGGCTCCCTTTTCTCTGTGGCTTGGCAACCATGAGCCACATACCACTTCAGCCTCTTTATGGCTTGGACAAACCACAACTATTGCAATTATGTCAGCAGTTGGGTGTTTCTGAAGTGCATGCGAATACCATCAATGGCAAAGTTTTTCGTCATGCTGAATTTGATATAGAACATATCCCCTACTTTCCCCAAAAATTATTACATTGGTTGCAACAACATACCCAAGCAGACTTACCCGCGATTGTCAGTCAACAGCAGTCTACAGATGGCACGCAAAAGTTATTGCTGCGTATGCAAGATGGGCGCGATGTGGAATCGGTATTGATTCAGGGTACGGGTCGAATCACCCAGTGCATATCTTCACAAGTAGGCTGTGCTATTGGTTGTAAATTCTGCTTAACCGCAACTGCAGGTCTAACCCGCAACCTAACCACCTCAGAAATGATTAGCCAAGTGATGGTGGCACATCGTACTTTAGGTCAATATCCGCGTAATATAGTCTTGATGGGCATGGGTGAGCCGTTGCATAATTACGCACATGTCGCCCAATTTGTACAGATGCTTACAGATCCACAAGGCATGGCATTTTCACCTCGCCGTGTCACCATTTCCACCGCAGGTTTGGTGCCTGCAATAGCGCGTATGATAGATGATGATTTGCCATGTAGTTTGGCAGTATCATTGAATGCGACCACCGATAGTGTGCGCAGCCAAATCATGCCTATCAATCAGAAATACCCTTTAGCATCCTTGTTGAACGTGATGCAGCAATACATTCAATCACGCAAGCGTAAACGTATTTTTGTCGAATATGTAATGTTAGCAGGCATCAATGATAGCTTAGACGACCTTAACCGTTTGATTCCTATCATGAAAAATCTAAACAGCACCATCAATTTATTGCCCTTCAACCCCTTTCCTGGCAGTGGTTATCAACGCCCTAGTGAAGAAACGGTCAATTTGTTTCGTGATACACTCAATGCAGAAGGTATTGTGGCTGTGGTGCGTGAGTCCAAGGGGCAAGAAATTTCAGCAGCTTGTGGTTTGTTAAAAACAGAAGTCAACCAACGCGCAGCCGCGAAAATGCAACAAAGGAGCGTGGTTTCATGATTTTAGTCATGGGTGACATTATTGTGGATGAGTTTATTTGGGGTGATGTACATCGTATTTCACCAGAAGCGCCTGTTCCTGTGGTGCATGTGTCCAAGATTGATCGCAGATTGGGTGGCTCGGCGAATGTGATTCGCAATTTACATGCTTTAGATACCCAATCAGCCATGTTTGGGGTGGTAGGTAATGATGAACCGGGGCGTTGGGTGCATCAGAGGTTAGGTGAGCTAAACTCGGATGATTCTGGAGTTTTCACCAAGCAGAATGAGCGCCCGACTGCTATCAAAACCCGTGTCATTGCCCAACATCAGCAGATTGTGCGTTATGATCATGAATGGAATGCGCCTATTCAAAAACAAGCTCAGCAATTTCTGCTACAAGCTATGCGTGAAAAATTAAATCAAGCTTCTGCTATTATTTTATCAGACTATGCCAAAGGTGTATTAACGCCTGATTTGTTGTCCCAGCTCATCCCCGAGTTACAAGGGAAAATCATTGGCATTGATCCCAAACCTGCCCATACCCATGCTTATGTTGGGGCAACATTTATCACACCCAACTTACTTGAAGCCTCTCAAATGGCGGATATGCAAGCGCTTAATGAAGATGAACATGTTGAAAAGATGGCAAAACATCTGCACCAGACCTTGAAACTGAAATATACCCTGATTACCCGCTCTGAACGTGGCATGACTTTATATGATGGGCAACAATGCCACCATATTCCCACCGCAGCGCGTGATGTTTTTGATGTGACGGGTGCTGGCGATACCGTGATTGCCGTGTTCACAGCAAGTCTAGCGCGTGGTGATTCGGCTTTAGAAGCTGCAAAAACGGCGAATTTAGCAGCAGGTGTAGTCGTAGGTAAAGTGGGCACGGCCACTGCCGACTGGGCTGAAATTGCGAGCCATGCCCATGACTAAAGCCTTAAGTTATGCCATTGGCATCCCCGCCCGTTTTGATTCGAGCCGTTTTCCAGGCAAACCATTGGCGCTGCTTGCAGGTAAACCCATGATTGCCCATGTGATTGAACGCGCCCTAGCTGCTGATATTGGCCCTGTGATTGTGGCTACAGATCATCAAGGCATCGCTGATACTGCGCAAAAGTTTGGGGCGCAAGTCCGCATGACACACAGCGAGCATACAAGTGGCAGCGAGCGTTTGGCTGAAGCTATGGCGGATGTGGACTGCGATGTTGTCATCAATGTGCAAGGGGATGAACCTTTGATTGACCCTTTGGCGATTCAGGCGGTCATTTCCCCCTTTTCAGCACAAAAAGACGTACATATGGCAACTTTAGCCCACCCAATTCGTGAAAAACGTGACTTTTCTGATCCCAATGTGGTTAAAGTGACCTGTAATGCCTTGGGAAATGCCATGTACTTTAGCCGTTCGACCATCCCCTACCCTCGAAATCCAGATGCCTTGCAACAGCAAGATATGTTACAACATGTTGGTCTTTATGCTTATCGGCATGATTTTTTGATGACATACAACCAGCTTGAACCTTGTCAGTATGAAAAGATTGAGCAGTTAGAACAACTTCGGGTGTTGCATCATGGTTATGATATTGCGGTTACTGTGGGCGATTTTCATTGTTTAGGTGTGGATACACCACAAGATTTACAACGCGCTGAAACCATGCTCAAGGCTTCAATCAAGATATTATAACCGTTCAAACACGAAAGTCCTTTTGTCGTTATGCTCGCGAAGGCGGACATCTATACGTAAATGCATGACCAATCAGCTCTTGTTTAAGCATAAGATGATGGAATATGCATAGTTTAGTCATGATATGCTTGAATGATGCAGCTTTTAATGTGCAGGTTTACCAAAAGGGGAAACTTGCCTGTCACCCTCTGCCACACCTACAGCATCCGTAGGGTTTTTCTCGAAAGCTTGAGGCGAACGACCTTCTACTTTGGTAGCTTCAATGGACTCACCACAAGCCAATAGACTTAAAACAGCACATAATAAAATAATTCTCAACATCTTATTCAACTCTGCGCTTGCGTACGTTCTTTTTTAGCACGAATGCGCTCCTTTTTATCATCTTCAGCATGGGCATTGCGTGGTTTTTTGGGTAAAGCACGATAAATTTCAATGCGTTGCCCATCCAACAATACTTGGCTCAAGGGAACCATTTTGGCAAAAATACCGCATTTATTGATGCTTAAATCAATGTCAGGATATTTACTTAATACTTGTGCCATGTGTAATACTTCTTCAACGGTACTCGCCTCTGGAACATCCAGCTCTTCTAACCACTGTTCATGCGGCAAAGCATAAGCGATTGCTATATGCATCAGATATAACCAGACAAAAAAGATAGTATAAGCTGCATATTCAAGGCCAGTATGTCACTTTGGCAGTACATGTTTCAGAAATTTCAATACGGGAGACATGTAGACGTGCATTATCCAGACGTTTTGCCATTTCTTTGTACAATTCAGCCGCCACATTTTCACTGCTGGGATTGATTTTATCAAAAGGCGGTACATCATTTAAATGATAGTGATCCCAAGGTTCTAAAGCGGCTTTAAGTTCTTTTTTCATGACTTTATAATCAATACCAAGCCCCAAATCATCCAATTCATGGCAAGTGACATACAAGTTCACATGCCAATTATGACCATGCAAACGGGCGCAATCACCAGGATAGTCACGCAATTGATGCGCGGCAGAAAAATGGGTTTCAATCATCAGTTCATAACGTGCCATATTCAAATTTTACCTTATTAATCCCTAACATTGGCTAAAAACATCGCCACTGAAACAATACGACCTTCACCCACCAATAAGTTAAATGTACGCGCAGCAGAACGTGAGTCCATACACTCATAACCTATATGTAAACTACTTAAATAGTCCAACACTTCCACATCAGGAAATATAGTGCGTCGTCCAGTACCGATGACCAACACTTCAGGTTTTTTTTTTTTCTAACCACGTAAAATCAGCAGCTGTTAATGAAGCTATACTTGTTTTCAACCATGGTTGAACCATGTTTTGATGAAAATAAAAAGTCGAAGTGATGACTTCCTGCCCCAAACGAAAGGAGTCATCTTCATAAGCATGAAAAATCCGCTGACCACTGTCTAAGGTGGGGCTAACATCCCCTTTCATCATGGTGCCTAACATCTGATTACGGCCTAGCTTCCATTTCTTTGCGCTCTTCTTCAGACATTTCAAACTTGCCTTCCAAAGAAAGCATGACAGGTGTAGCAATAAAAACCGAAGAATAGGTGCCGACAAAAATGCCCACAATCAAAGCAAAAGCAAAATCATGAATCACTTCACCACCCAAGAAAAACAAGGAGAAAACAACCAACAATGTAGTCACCGAAGTCATCAAAGTGCGCGCAAGTGTTTGGTTGATAGACTGATTACACACCGTGACTTCGTGTAAAGGGCGTTTTTTCTTACTATTGATTTCAAGGTTTTCACGGATACGGTCAAACACAACAATAGTATCATTCAGCGAATAACCCAATACGGTTAACAATGCCGCGACCACAGGCAAAGAAAACTCTTTACCCAACAACGCAAATACACCCACTACAATAATAATATCATGCAATAACGCCGCATCTGCACCCAAAGCAAAACGTAATTTAAAACGCATCATCACATAAACAAGAATACCCAATAAAGTGTAAATCACTGCCCACATACCTGCTGCTTTAAGCTCTTCACCCACTTGAGGGCCTACATATTCCACACGGCGCATTTCAATTTGATCAGGCCCGAAATAACTACCTAAAGCATCCAGTAAAGCCGTACTAATCACAGAAGATTCGATGTTTTCTTTGTTTTGCACACGAATCAACATGTCTGTAGGTGTACCAAACTCTTGAATCGCCGCTTTACCATAACCTGCGGGTTCTAAAGCTTTACGAATATCTGCAATATCCACTTGTTGATGAAAGCGGACTTCAAGCAGCGTACCGCCTGTAAAATCAATGCCTAAGTTCAAACCTTTGAACATCACCAAAGCCAAGGCCGCAATCAACAAAAAAGCAGAGAAGGATAAGGCTTTATGACGAGAGTCTAAAAAGTTGATATTAATATCAGGACGAATAAGTTGCATGATAATTCCTTAAATACTTAATGTTTTGATGTCTTTACGTTTTTGGTGGGACAAGACAACAATCGCTCTGGTCACCACAATTGCCGTAAACATCGAGGCAAGAATACCTACTGCTAAAGTCACCGCGAAACCTTTAATCGGCCCTGAACCAAATTGAAACAAGACAATCGCTGCAATCAAAGTGGTGATATTGGCATCCATAATCGTTGAAAATGCTTTGGCATAACCACCATCAATCGCGGCAAAAGGTGTTTTACCCATGTGCAGTTCTTCGCGTATACGCTCAAATATCAGCACATTCGCATCCACCGCCATACCAATGGTCAACACAATACCTGCAATGCCAGGTAAAGTCAGCGTTGCGCCCAGCATACTCATCGCCGCAGCAATGAGTAAGATATTAAAGATTAAAGCAATATTCGCCACAATGCCAAAAAAGCTGTAATACAGTATCATAAAGAGTAACACGGCAATACAACCATAAATAATCGAGTCCAAACCTTGATCAATCGAATCCTGACCCAAGCTAGGGCCAATCGAACGCTCTTCCACCACTTTAATTGGCGCAGGCAAAGCACCTGCACGCAAAACAACCGCTAAATTCAAAGCATCTTCTGTATTAAAAGCGCCTGTAATTTGTGCCGTCCCACCTGAAATGCGCTCACGAATCACTGGAGCAGACTGCACCACACCTTCCAACAAAATGGCAAAACGTTTTTTCCTATGCTCTTTGGTTAAACGGTCAAATTTACGCGCACCTTGGTTGTTAAATTTTAAAGATACCGCAGGTTCACCACTTTCTGAATCAATCGAAAGCCGTGCCATCGCCACATCTTTACCTGATAATTCAGTGCGTTTTTTCAACAAATAAGGCACACCCAAAGCATCGTACGCCAGCATATCGCCAGGCGGAATAAAACCTGCAACGGCTCTATCCACATCACCTCTTTCATCCACAAGTTTGAATTCAAGCTGTGCTGTTTGACCAATAAGTGCCTTGGCTTTGGCAGAGTCTTGATAACCTGGAAGCTGCACCAAAACACGGCGTTCACCTTGACGCATAATCACCGGTTCAGACGTACCCAAAGCATCCACACGCCGACGAATCACTTCAATCACTTGATCAATGGCATAAGCTTTCAACTCTTTGGCTTCACTTTCCGTAATGGTAAAGAGCAGCGTTGTGCCATCGACGAGTTCCATATCATAACGCGTCAACTCATCTTGGAGCAGTTGGGCTGCAGCTTCGACATCGCTTTCATTTTTCAAAGTCACGCTCACTTGGGTAGCATTACTCTCGAATTTTTTATAACGCATCTTTTGCTCACGCAATACACGGCGAATCAAGTTAATATTATCCGTAACTTGCTGCTCAATCACTTTATCCACATCCACATCGATGACCAAGTGAATACCGCCCTTCAAATCAAGCCCTAAATTCAAAGGTTGGCTCATTGAAGATGGCCACCACCAACTATTACTTGGCACTGTGGTCAAGTTCGGGGCAGCGCCCATCAAAGCACCTATAAAAATGGTGATAATGAGCCAATATTTCCAACGTGCATATGGTTGCATGAGTTTGTCCTTAATGTTCTCTTAAAATATTAATCGTTTTTTTGCAAATCAAGAATGGTATCTTGTCTTACTTTAACACGCACACCATCGGCAATTTCAACTTTGATGAAGTCGTCTTTAACATCAATAATCGTGCCGAAAAAACCGCCGCCTGTAATCACTTTATCACCTTTTGCTAAGGCTTGAATCATTCCATGATGTGCTTTTAAACGTTTTTGTTGCGGACGAATCAAAAAGAACCAAAAAATTACAAAAATAAAGAGTAGAGGAATCAAATCCACAAAACCACCGCCTCCAGAACCCGAACCTTCTGCCCATGCCGCTGTTGCGGGCAGGGTTAACAAACTTAACACACTTAATGCCTGTGTTGTATATTTTTTCATAGATGTATTCATATCATTTCCTTTTGTGCTTAACATATTTATGGTGTTACGGTGTTTCTGTACTGCATTAAAAACTGGTCTCTAAAAGCAGGCCAACGCTGCTCTTGCAACGCCAAACGTGCCCTTTTCATCAAATCGCAATAATAATGCAGGTTGTGCAACGTGTTCAAACGTGAACTTAACAACTCCTTCGCCATAAACAGGTGGCGAAGATAAGCCCTAGAAAAATTTTTGCATGTATAACATGTGCAACCATCCATAATTGGAGCTGCATCGGTTTGATGTTTGAGGTTTTTGATGTTGATTTTCCCAGCATCGGTAAACAATGTGCCATTGCGCGCATTGCGGCTAGGCATCACACAATCAAACATATCAATGCCTCTATCAATGCCTTCAATCAAATCATCTGGTGTACCTACACCCATCACATAATGCGGTTTATCTTCGGGCAAATGTGGGGCAAGCGCATCCAACATGCCCATCATTTCTTCTTTGGGCTCACCAACAGATAAACCACCAATCGCAATACCTTCAAAATCAATAGCTGCGATAGCATTGAGACTTTCACGGCGCAAATCAGCGTACATACCACCTTGTACAATACCAAACAAAGCTTGGCTATCATTCACAGGCAAATGCTCACGGCAATCTTTCGCCCAACGCATG
>JAUZQU010000057.1 GCA_030950835.1 Mariprofundaceae bacterium
ATATGAAGCCATTGTTCCAGAGGGAAAACATAGCCAATCAAAAGTCGAAACATTCACAGTTGAGGGGTACAATAGTTTTTTTCGTCACTTCTTAGCAAGAATGCTCAGGAAATCAAAGTGCTACAGTAAGTGTGAAAAAATGCTTGAATACTCGTTTAAATTACTCATGACTAAATGGAATGGCGAATTAGATATACTTAATTAACAATGGCTTTTTTATTGCTTGCAGCTTTCCCTCAATTTGCGCTAAACCTGCATCGTCATGCCTGTATAAAACATATTCTTTACAATGAAGCATATACAAGAGCCAAAAAACATTTTCGTATTCATTGGATACACATGATTTTAATGCGATTGCCCTGTGGTTATACGCTTAATGTGTTGACTGCATTTTGAATGCGTTTTAGTGCATCTTCTAATGTAGCTTGGGCAACAGCGTAGGAAAATCGTATCTGACCTGCTGAACCAAAAGCTGTGCCTGGCACAAGGGCTACGCCTGCTGCTTCAAGCAACCATGTACATACCGCTACATCATCATGGAGTATGCTGCCATCAGGCGTGGTTTTGCCGATCCAACCAGCTACCGATGGAAACACATAAAATGCACCATCAGGTGTAATACAGTTTACACCCTCAATGGCATTTAAGGCATTGACCAACCATGTGCGGCGTGTTTGGTATGTTTGCACCATGTTATCCAGTTCGTCAGTTGGCCCTTGAAGCGCGGCAAGGGCTGCTTTTTGGGCAATAGATGAGGGGTTGGAAGTGCTTTGTCCTTGAATTTTGCTCATGGCTTGAATCAAGGCGACTGGAGCAGCACAAAAACCAATGCGCCAGCCTGTCATACAATAGGCTTTGGACACACCGTTAAGCGTGACTGTTCTGTCGATTAAATCAGGGTTGACTTGGGCGAAGGTGGCAAACTTTTTGCCATCAAATATGATTTTTTCATACATATCATCCGTTGCCACTACAATATTCGGATGTTGCCGAATCACTTCGCCCAAAGCCTTTAAATCATCGGCTGAATATGCCATACCTGTGGGGTTGGAGGGTGAATTGAGGAATAACATCTTGGTTTTGGGTGTGATTGCTGCTTCAAGTTGGCTTGCAGTCAGCTTAAAATCAGCATCTGCAAGGCATGGCACAATCACAGGTTCACCCTCTGCCAACAACACCATATCAGGGTATGAAACCCAATAAGGGGCAGGGATAATGACTTCATCACCTGGATTGATGATTGCCATCAATAAATTGTAAATACATTGTTTGCCACCAGTTGAAACAAGAATGTTTTCTGGCGCATAATTCAAATCGTTATCACGCTTAAACTTCGCCGCAACTTCAGCTCTTAGCTCTGGAATGCCTGGCACAGCAGTGTAGCGGGTAAAACCATTCTCAATCGCCGCAATACCAGCTTCCCGCGCTGCTTTTGGCGTCTCAAAATCAGGCTCACCTACAGATAACGAGATGATGTTTTTACCTGCTGCCCTTAGCTCGGCAGCTTTGGCTGTGATGGCAAGGGTGGCAGAAGGTTTTACTTGTTGAATGCGCTTGGATAATTGAATAGTCATGGGCTGATGGTGGCAGATGTGGTGTGTTGTGGCAATATTGTTGTGGTTATATGAGCATGAATAGGGCTTTGGAAGTTGGCATTCAAGCAAGAATAAAAAGCAAATTAAAAGCAAAGGCAGATGCATCTTTTTTTCGTTGTTGCAATCAACTATACTATGTTAAAGGAAGCTCTGGAATCTGATTGCTCATCATAGGAGAGTGCCATGTTTACAGCCCAAGATATTATGAATCCCAACCCTGAACATTGTTTGCTTGATGCACCCATTGATAGCATTATCCAACGATTTGCAGCTAAAGATATGGATAGCATATTGGTTATTGACCATGATCAACGTTTATGTGGCATCATCACGGAGTCTGATTTGGTGGATCAACAAGCTTGTTTACATGTACCCACTGCGATGATGATTTTTGATATGGTGTTGCCCTTAGGTGAAGAAAAGTTTGAGCGTGAAATCGAGCGTTTGCAGGCATTAACTGCTGAAGAACTGATGGTGAGCGAGCTGAGAAGCGTTGCTCCAAGCACCACCTTAGATGATATTGCCAGCCTGATGAGCGAGGCGCATGTGCATCACTTGCCTGTGATTCAAGATGGCAGTGTAGAAGGAATCATCACCAAACATGATGTGATTCGGGCTTTGGCAAAACGTCTTTAGAACTCATCAGATAGATATTACTTTTTATACAGACTAGCCTCAATTTCATATTGCTTGAGCATTTTTCGCACCGTATTGCGGTTTAAACCTAACATTTCGGCTGTTTTAAGCTGATTGCCCTCTGCTTTTTCCAAAACCAAATGCAGCAATGCTGGTTCGACTTGCTCTAATACATGCTGATGCAAACCATGTATATCGGCATAACCCAACTGGTGAAAATAGCGGGTGATACAACGTTTGACTGCCTCGCCAAGCATTTCAGGTTTATCTTCTTGTGACTCATGGCTGCCCAAAGCCAATGCCACATCTTGCATGGTAATACTCGCACCAGGTGTTAACACTGCCAATCTGCGCATTACATTTTTAAGCTCACGCACATTGCCCCGCCACTCAAAACGTTGCAACAAACCCAGCGCATCATCCAATAAAATGGGTGCAGCAATAGACAACTCATCGGCTGCATCTTGCAATAAAGCATCGGCAAGCGCAGGAATATCATCACGCCGATCGCGCAAAGGTGGGATTTGTACGGGGATGACATTTAAGCGGTAGTATAAATCTTCGCGAAACTTTCCATCTTTGATTTTTTGCGGCAGAAATTGATGGGTTGCCGCCAGTAAACGTACATTCACTTGCTTGCTCATCGTGCTGCCTACGCGTTGCACTTGACCAGTCTCTAAAACACGCAACATCTTGGCTTGTAATGCCAAAGGCATGTCACCAATTTCATCTAAAAATAAGGTTCCCCCATCGGCTTGTTCAAAGTGACCTTCTCTGCTTTTGTCGGCACCTGTAAACGCACCTTTTTCATGTCCGAAAAGTTCTGCTTCCAACAAGTCAGCAGGGATTGCCGCAGTATTGATGGCAACGAAGGGTTTGTTTTTGCGCGGACTTTGGCTATGCAATTCTTGTGCGACCAATTCTTTTCCTGTACCTGACTCACCTGTGATGAGTACAGTCATATCCGAAGCTGCAACCTTAGCAATCATACGGAAAAGCTGTTGCATAGCTTGGCTTTTGCCTAAAATTAAGCCTTTGGCTTGTTGTTTTTTCACAGCCCTTGGTGTTTGTTTAACTTTGGGTTTAACGCGCTCTGCAAGTTTGCGCACTTCATCCAAATCAAAGGGTTTAGGCAAATATTCCATCGCTCCTGCGCGATATGCCTCCACAGCATGATCAAAGGTGGTTTCTGCGGTCAACATCACCACAGGCGCTTCAAACAAACCCGACTCCAAAGCTTGCATACCATTACCATCAGGTAAAAATACATCGAGGAATATAATCGCAAAGCTTGCCAGCCCAACGGCATCTTTTGCAGTGGCTAAATCTGCGGCTTCAATGACTTCAAAACCTTGTTCACTCAACACCTTGCTCAATACCCAACGGATGCCTGAATCATCATCTACAATCAATGCTTTTAACATGTTTTTTGTCCTTGTTGGCGGGTTGCATTGTGGTTTAACGGCAAATAAATGGTGAATACACTACGTTCGCGTTCACTATGGAACTGTACTTTTCCACCATGTTCATACACCACCTGTTGCACAATGCTCAAACCCAGCCCATTACCACGACTTTTTGCCGTGACATAAGGCTCAAACAAATGTTTCTGGATGTTTTCAGGAATACTTTGCCCATTACTGATGATTTTGATGGCCAATACCGCGCCAGTATGCCCTGTTAATACAATACCATGGGTAATGCGTGTTTCCCAAATAATGATATCCGAATGGGCTTCAACGGCATTTGTCCATAAGTTTTCAATGGCTTGTCGGAAACGTTTTTCATGCAATGAAATTTCGGGAATACTTGGATCATAAACACGTTGCACCCGCACGGCTGAACCTTTGCAGACATCATCCAATAAAACATGAATGTTTACAGGCTGCATCGCTATATTTGCCCGTGGACCTACTTGTAAAAAACCATCCACCCGCTCACGAATACGATCAATTTCTAGCAACATCTGGGTCACCATGACTTTTTCATCAGCGTTAACTTGTTCGTTTAACAACTGTGTTGCACCACGCAAAGCTGCCAATGGATTTTTGATTTCATGGGCGCGTTCTAGGGCGATGCGTGAGATAGTTTCTGCCATTTCATGCCGTCTACTTTGGGATTCAGCTTCCAAACGATTACCTTCTGCAATCAATACAATCGAAATGAAACCATCATTTTGTCTGGAAAAATAAAGGGAATAAGGTTTGTGTCCAAGGGTAGTATAAAACAAATCCGCAGAGACAGTTTCACCCAGTAGGGTGCGCTGTAGCAGCTTTTTTATATCTGCCATGGGAGAGATGAAGTTCGTCAGTGGTTTGCCCAACAAACGTTGTTCTGAGGTGTTAAAATGCTCTTGTGCCAAAATATTTACCGCGCATATCAACATATCTTCATCCACCAACACTGTAGCTACTGGTAAATGTGAAAAATGGACGGCTTGGGCAGCCTTATGCGGCATGTTCTAATACTTGCTCTGAAGAGAAATACGCTTGTGCTACATCCAATTGTTGTTGCCAATCATCAAGGCGCTGAAAAGTGCCGCGAAAATCTGCAGAACCATTTAAACCCTTAGTATACCACGCCACATGTTTACGCGCCAACTTCGATGCCCTGCGCACCCCATGAAAACTGGCCAAATGTGTCATATGCTCTTCCACTACAGCCCAAATTTCAGCGGGAGTAGGGGCTTTGGGTTGTGCCAAGCCCATGATAGCTGCATGTACTTTAGCCAAGACCCAAGGGTTGCCCTGCACCGCTCTGCCCACCATCACACCATCACAATCTGAAGCTTTTATCATCTGAATAGCACTTTCACCATCGATAACATCACCATTGCCAATCACGGGAATCGACACCACTGATTTTGCACGCCCAATATCATCCCAGTTGGCATGTCCATTGAACATTTGTGCCCGTGTGCGCCCGTGTACGGTCAACATCTGAATACCATGATTTTCAGCAATTTTGGCGATATTTTCTACATTTTTACTTTTATCATCCCAACCCGTGCGGATTTTTAAAGTCACAGGAATATCCACTGCTTTGACCACGGCATCAATCACTTGAGCGACTAAAGTTTCATTACGCAACATCGCTGAACCAGCCACTTGTTTGCACACTTTTTTGACAGGGCAACCCATATTGATGTCCACAAAATCGGCACCTCTATCCACAGCCCAAAGCGCAGCATCGACCACAAATTTACAGTCTGAACCTGCAATTTGAATCGATACAGGGCTTTCCCCATCATCGAGTTCAGCCATGCGTTGGGTGCGCTCTCTGCCTTGCTCCACAGCCCGCGAAGCAATCATTTCGGTGACCGTCAAACCAATGCCAAAACGACGGCAAATACGCCGAAAGGGTAGGTCGGTGATGCCTGCCATGGGTGCAAGCACTACAGGCGGATTGATGTGATGTGACCCCAGTTGGAAACCTGATAATAAGGGTTTGACTGCGGTTGTAGGGTTTATAAGTTGTTGATTCATCATACTCACGTTTGGTTTTGCCTAAATTTTGAGCAATTAAAGCACAGCCCATGACAAAACACCAAAAATAAAGCCAAACGACCATTCCAGCATCCAAACTTGGCAGCAGGCTTGCAGCTTTGTATTATAGCGACATGCCTCAGATTTATACAGCCGACCAAGAAGAATTGTTACAAGAAATCAATCGCCATGTAGAGGCGAAACCGCCTGCAATGTATGTGGTTTTGTTGCTTAATGATGATTATACACCCATAGATTTTGTCGAAGATGTTTTGCAGCGATTCTTCAAAAAAGATGCTGATGAAGCTTCAAAAATCACCATGCAGGTTCACCAGCAAGGGCAAGGTTTGTGCGGTATGTTTCCCAAAGATATTGCGGAGAGTAAGGCTTTGCAGGTGGAAAGTTTTAGCCGTCAACACAATCACCCTTTGCAATGTTTAGCAGAGCGCAGTGAGTCTTAGTTTTTTAAAGATGAAACCATCTGCCTCAACCTTATTTCTAACATCCCTATTTCGGAGTTTTTATCCATATGTCGCTTAAAGAACAAATTTGCCAAGCTTTACAACATACAGTCGAACAACTACTCGCTGATGTGCAACCCGCTAAGATGCCACAAGTGCAGCTCACGCGCCCCAAAGTGCGTGAGCATGGTGATTATGCAGTGAATATTGCGATGCCTTTGGCAGGTTTATTGCAACAAAACCCACGCCAAGTGGCAACGTCTATCTTAGAGAAGACCACATTTCCTGATGCTGTGCTTAAAACGGATATCGCAGGGCCAGGTTTCATCAATATCACCTTAAAACAAGGTGGTGAAGCGGATATGTTGCTGCACATATTGGCGCAAGGTTCAACTTATGGCTGCGTAGAGACGGATAAAGCAAAATCGGTATGTTTGGAGTTTGTTTCGGCTAACCCTACAGGGCCTATGCATGTGGGGCATGGTCGTGGAGCTGTGGTTGGTGATGCTTTGGCAAACTTGTTGTCTGCGCGTGGTTATGCGGTGCATAAAGAGTATTATATCAACGATGCAGGCAGCCAGATTGCGGTGTTGGCCAATTCAGTATGGTTGAGGATGCAAGAGCTGCAAGGGATTAGCATTCGTTTGCCTGAATCGGCATATCCAGGTGAATATATTATTGATATTGCCCGCACTATTTTGGCAAAAAGCAGCTTTGAATACTTTTCAACATTGGATGAAGACAACTGTTTACAAGAGATTGGTTTGTTGGCTGTAGCAGCCAATATGGCGATGATTGAGCAGGATTTGAAGGTTATCGGCATCACCTTTGACCAATATTTCTCGGAAAAAACCTTACATGCCTCAGGAAAAGTTGATCAGCTTATCGAGAAGTTAGAAAATGATGGGTTGATTTATACAGGCACTTTGCCACCACCTAAAGGTAAAGAAATTAGTGATTATCAAGCAGTAGAACAACAACTTTTCCGCACCACGGCATTCGGCGATGATGTAGACAGACCTTTGCGTAAACAAGATGGCACTGCCACCTATTTCGCAGCTGATATTGCTTACCACCATGATAAATCCCAACGCGGCTTTCAATATTTAATCGACATTTGGGGAGCAGATCATGGAGGTTATGTCACCCGTGTACAATCATCGATGAAAGCGCTTACAGGTTTGGCAGAGCAACCTGAAGTGCTGCTGATTCAAATGGTGAACTTAACCCGCAATGGGCAACCGTTTAAAATGTCCAAACGTGCAGGTACTTTTGTGGCTTTAAGTGATGTGGTGGAAGAAGTGGGTAAAGATGCGGTGCGTTTTAACTTTATGACACGCCGCATTGAGAGCCAGTTCGACTTTGATTTAGAAGATGCCAAAGCCAAGAGCAGTGAAAACCCTGTGTATTATGTGCAATATGCCCATGCGCGGATTTGTGCTGTATTGAATAAGGCTAAAAGCGAGGGTGTTGAAATAGTTGATGTTGATCAGGTGGATACCAGCTTGTTAAGCAGCGAAGAAGCCCAAGATTTGATTAAAATATTACTCGCATACCCTGATATGTTAGACACAGCGGCGAACCGACGCGAACCTTATCGTATTGCCACTTTCACCATGCAACTAGCTGCAACATTGCACCGATTTTACCATAAAAACCGTGTGCTTGGTGTGGAGAATGAGCTGATGCAAGCAAGGATTTTATTATTAAAAGCTACTTCACAAGTGTTGAAAAATGCTTTAAGCTTGCTTGGCGTAAATGCACCGGAGAAGATGTGAATGATGGTAGATAAAGACTTTGCACAAGTTGAAACCTCGCAATTTGATAGCGAAGACATGCGCCCAGCAACTTCCAATCAAGGGCTTTGGCTTTCTGTTGTAGCGATTGCATTTAGTATGTTGTGTTTTGGCATTGGTTTTTATATGGGTGAGAAAAGCGGTGTTGAGGTGAGCAGGGGTCAAGGTGAACATCAATTCATTGCCACCATCAAAGCGCAACAAGAAGAGCTGAAAACGCTCAAAGAAGAAGCCCAACAACGGCAGCTTGAAGTGAGCACTTCCAAAGTGGGAGAATTAACTTTTTACCACGAGTTACCCCAACAATCCATCATACCAGAGCCTTTAGATGGGCCTGCAAAACCCAAAGTAGCAACAGCTACATCAGCCATATCTACGCTCAAAGTCGATATCAATCTCGAACAAGAAAGCATAGCACAAGTTGAACAAAAAATTGAAGATATTATCCAAGCTAAACTGAACAATTCCGCGCGTTCTTTTCGTATTCAAATTGCCTCATTCAAGCTTCACAAAGATGCGTTGGCGTTTCAGCCCAAGTTAAAAGATATCGGTATCGAATCTACTATCCATCGTGTGGACTTGCCCAATATTGGCATTTGGTACCGTGTTTACTCCACATCTTTTAGCAAGGAACAACAAGCTATGCATGCCAAACTGGCGATTAAAGATAAATTGAAGGTGACGGGTATTTTAATTCAAGATGAGTGACCAACGTTTTGAGCAAGCACAGCTTTGGCTCAACACTTTCCCTGAACTGGGTGCGTTAAACATCACACCTTTGGCAGGTGACGCTTCATTCCGCCGTTATTTTCGGGTCATATCCCAGCTTGAAGCAGGGCAAAGTTATGTATTGATGGATGCGCCACCTGAAAAGGAAGATGTTGGTCCTTTTTTGCAGGTACGAAGGTGGTTGGAGTCCAATGGCTTGCGTGTACCACAACTGATTCGTCAAGATGAACAGCAAGGTTTTTTGTTGCTTGAAGATTTTGGTGACCAAACATGGGCAGTATGTTTAACCCAGCAATATGATTCAACAGTATTATTTGAAGATGCCTTACAACAGCTTCATCAGCTTCAAGCTGCTCAAGCGCAGATTGCATTGCCTATATTTGATATGCAACGTATGCGTACGGAATGTGATTTATATTTGGATTGGTACTTACCTTATGTGCAGCAATATCAACCATCTACAGCAGAGCGCGAAGCCTTTCATCAAGATTTAGCGCCCTTGCTTGAACGTATCGCTGCCTTACCACAAACACCTGTACACCTTGACTACCACAGCCGCAACCTGATGTTACCCAAACAAGGTGTACCCTTGGGCATTATCGACTTTCAAGATGCCGTGATAGGTCCTATCACCTATGATTTGGCTTCACTATTGTATGATTGTTATCAAGATTATCCTGAGTCAGCACGTTTGCAGTGGAGCAAGGCATTTTTTGCAGGTTTAAGCCAAACACATCAAGCGCACTTCATGTCGGATGTGCAACAATGGCATAAGGCGCTGCGGCAAACTGCCTTACAAAGGCATATCAAAGCCATAGGTATTTTCGCCCGCTTGGCGCACCGTGATGCGAAACATCAGTTTTTAAAGGAAATCCCCTTAACCTGTCAACATCTTATGGATGAACTCCAAGTGTTGAACTTGGATATTCCTCTTTTAAACATCCATGCTAAGGGTATGACTACTGGCTGAATGGGATGAAACATGGGGGATAACGGGGAAGTAGCTGCAAGTCTTCGGCTTTTTCTGTATGCTCAAATGGACATGGGAAAACCAAGTGCTGCTGTGTTGTGGCGAAGATATGGGGCGTAAAACAAACTAAAACAAAGTTCGCCCATGATGAGGGTGCTGCTTTATATTTTTTGTGCTAAGCTTTTGCCATATTTTGACATGAACAGGAGTTTGGCATGAGCGTATTGGTTGGTAAAGATGCACCACAATTCACGGCAACAGCAGTGATGCCTGATGGCAGCATCAATGAAGAGTTTTCACTTTCAGATTATGCAGGTAAAGAAGTGGTTTTGTTCTTTTATCCTTTGGACTTCACATTTGTTTGTCCAAGTGAATTGATTGCTTTTGATCATAGAATCAAAGACTTTGAATCGCGTGGTGTGCAAGTGATTGGTTGTTCTGTGGATTCACAGTTCTCACATATCGCATGGCGTAATACTGCTGTGAATGATGGTGGTATCGGCCCTGTGGCTTATCCATTGGTGGCTGATTTGAGCAAATCTATTGCTGCAGATTATGATGTGTTGATTGGTAATGAAACAGTTGAAGATGAAGATGGCGAACAATACCACTTGTTGGGTGGCGATGTGGCTTATCGTGGTTCATTTTTGATTGATAAAGCAGGTAAAGTACGTCACCAAGTGGTCAACGACTTACCATTGGGTAGGAATGTAGATGAAATGTTGCGCATGATTGATACCCTGCAATACACTGAAGAACATGGCGAAGTTTGCCCTGCAGGTTGGAATAAAGGTGATAAAGCGATGACACCTGATGCAGCTGGTGTGGCTTCTTATCTTGCTGCAGAAGCAGATAAACTTTAAAGCACATTTTTAGTTGCACTGCAACTAAGCTATGATGAAACGACCTCTTTTGGGGTCGTTTTTTTTTTGGTTGAAGTGAAAGTTAAGCTGTGGGTATAACAGTTGGTACAATTTGGGTTGAGGGTGGATATAATAAAGGCGAATGGGCTTGGTTTTGTTGCCATCTTTGAACACTAAGCTGGGAAAGCTGAAAGCTTGCAGGGATTGGGCTTGTTTGATGTTGCTGAGCAGTTGACTTTGGGTGTTTTCAGCATGGCAGTCGGTCTCAAATTGCTGAATATCTAAAGCAATAGATTGGGCGCAATGAATCAGGGTACTGTCTAAAGATGGATTCTTGGCTTGTAGGTAGTAGGTCTGTTGAATGGCTAAAATCATGTTTTGTTCTGCTTTTTCATCTTGTAATTTGGCAGCAATCACCGCGCGACAAGCAGGATATGTGGAACGCATAGGGGTGTTGAGTTGCCAAAAATCAAAATTAAACATGATACCAGGCACTTGTTGTTGGATGGTGCGCCAGTGATTTTGGATGGTATGTTGTAAAGCTTGAGGCATGGGCTGTTGGTTATCTGGAGCGAGACCGCCAAGCAAATAGATGATTTGAGTATCTTCATCTAAAGCCTGTTGAACTTGCTGCCAAACAGGGGCAAAAGCCCAACACCAACTGCACATGGGATCATGGATATAATATAAGGTTTTCAAGGTATGAACTATAAAACCATTTTCACATCTGGATGAGCATAGACTTCTTGATATAAAGCATCGAGTTGGCTTTTACTTTGAGCGGTGAAGGTGATGGTAAGGGCAGTATATTTACCATTCTTGCTGGGTTTGCTGCGGCAAGGGTGTGGCTGTTGCTGTGGAATATGTTGTTGGACAATGTGCAGCATATCTTGCTCAAATGTTGGATTATTCAGACCCATGACTTTAAAGGGAAAGCTACAGGGAAAGGTCATTAAAGTGTCTGTGGGTGGTGGATTGTTGTCGTGCATGTTTGGCAACCTCGTTGAATAAACGTGTTTATACGGCGGAATATACAAGA
>JAUZQU010000058.1 GCA_030950835.1 Mariprofundaceae bacterium
AATTGCGTTCATGGTTTAAGCGAAAACATGACTCAAGCAAAAACTCGCGCTCTTCCGCCGAATACACGCCAGATGGACTGGCTAATTTATCCAACAAAGCATCAGGAATATGGTTAATATCGCCTTTCAACCAAGCTTGCAGTTGCAGCGTATAATCTTCGATTTGCTCTGTCAGCGAAGGTACATAATTGATCACTGCGCGCGCACCATCTACTTGCTCAAGCAACACTGCCATATCAGTATAATCTTTGATGGCATGCAGATAAACCCAAGGCAAATGGTAATGCCCAGTATCGGCTTCACGGTAAAACGGCTGGTGCATATGCCAGCAAAAAACAACGGATAACGGTTGGCTCATGGTATACTCCTAGCGGCGCACTGTATCACTACACCATCTCAAGGGTCACCTTTCTTTTTTAACACACCTTCCAAGCCCGAAAGCTTACCCCAGCCATCATCCCTCTGGGCAACGAATCATGCGCTCAAATAACACACTGCTCACACCTTTTCTAACATCTTCAAACAAGCATCACGCACCATAGATGGCGGAATATTCACCATACAAGGATGCCCTTGCACATCACATTCCCGTTGCAAACACGGGCTACAATGCGCTGGTTGATAAAGCACTTCCACATGCTCTCCCGATGGTGAAGTTCGGGCGGGATTGGTGGCGCCAAACATACATACTGTAGGAATTTGCATACCTGCTGCCACATGCATCAATCCTGAATCGTTGCACAACATCAATGCACTCACCGACACCAATTGTAAGGCTTGGCGTAACGATGTTTGCCCTGCGGCATTCCAACAAGCCCCTTGGATATGCGAGGCACATATGTCAGCAATCTCACGTTCAGCAGGTGTACCCAAAATGACCACATCCCAACCTGCATCCGATAAATATGCCAAGACTTGGGCATACGCCAAAGCAGGATAACGCTTGGCAGCACCAAATTGTGCGCCAGGTGCTACACAAACAACACGTTTGCTGTTGATACCATGTTCTTCCAATAATGTTCGTGCTGCTTCTTGCTCTTGGGGCGGGGTGCTGAGTTGCACTGCATCAAATGGTGTTTTTATACCATATTGTTGCAATAAATCTAAATAATAACCCCTATGGTGTTGCGACATCAAATCCACACGACTGGTATAAGGGTGCGTTAAGAAGATGCCTCTTCCCTCTTTGCGAAAACCTATACGTTGCTTAGCTCTAGCAGCAAAAGCTTGTAAGGCAGAACGCAAGCTGTTGGGAAATAGGAAGGTAGCATCGGCATGTTTCGGCATGGTTTCAACATAAGATATATCAGCATGATCCAAGTTCAAAAAGGGCAATAAATCATCCAACCAAGCCCTGCCAAACAATAGCAATTTGTCATCTTTTGCCGCCAGAGCAATCGCCCGCAAAGCAGGTTGCGCCATCACCACATCACCCAACCAATTGGGCGGCATCAATACCGTTGTTTTCGACATCTAATCCCCCTTTTGTTTGCGTTGGCAGACAAACATCCACTCTTGGCGCAAAGACAAACTACGCAAACCTGTTTTTAATTTATAAGCTGCAGTAAGTTCAAAGTGTCTACTCAAACTATGCACAAAACCTTGACGTGTATAACTGTATAAACGATTTAAACCTGGTAAGCTGGGAAGAAAGTGCGCACAAAACACATGTAATTTTGCCAACCATGTTGGCCATAAATCCATACTCACCATAAACACACCATCATGACTTAAATAGTCTGCCACATGGTTTAAAACCAGCTCAGGATTATGTACATCACTTAATACATTCAGACAAAGCACCATATCATAATTGTCTTCAGGTAAATCCACTTCTTCTGCCATCAAAGCAAGGTAGGTTGATTTTTCAGGTAAGGTTGCAGGAAACAAACGCCTATAATCATCCATTAAAGGATCAACATAGGTTTTTTTGCCTTGATCTACATATTGTGCTGTACATACAGGGCCACAACCGAACTCCAAGATTTGCAGTTTGTCCGCAGCTACAGCAAGTGTGCTAAGGTGTTTTTGTAATAAAGGGACATACATATGTTGGACGAAGTTTTGACGCAATGATAATTCATCTTTTTGTTGCAACCAATACAGGTATTCTCGTTTTTGATACACCATCCAGCGTTGTTTACTCACCGCATGGTAAAATGCTCTATGTTGCGATGTGGAACCATCTTTTTTTTTCAGACCACCCGCTTGTGACAAGTCCGCTTGCAACAACGCTTCATGAATAAGGTTTGTTTGCATGATATTTTCTTGGGTAAGATGCTTACTTTCTGCCATAGAAAGCCAAGTTTATACAGCTTTTCCACATTTAGCATCTAAAAACAAAAACGCCCGCGCAAAGCGCAGGCGTTTCATCATCTTTCAAGTTAAAAACGATTTAAGATTTAATGGACATCTTTCCACACTTCACGTTTCAACAAAAATAAGACCAATGTCAACAACAACAGAAATCCCATCACATAAACACCCAAATCACGGCGTGTGTTTTGATGTGGATCAGCAATGAACTCCAAGAATGCAGACACATCATGTGCTTGCTGCTCAAGTTCAGCTGTATCTTCAGCATCATGGTCTAACCAGCCCAATGGGTCGGGCATGGCAGTACGATTTCCTGGGAAATATGTATTGTAGTTACCATCATCAACTCTACCACTTTCATCATGCGCATAACCCGTCAAGAGAGAGTAGATATAATCAACCCCACCACGACGACCAGGCACAACCAAAGAAAGGTCTGGCGGAACTTTACCATACGATTCAACCGCATCTTCAGGCGCAAGTTCTGTATGTAAACCAGAAGAAAGTGCGTTATCACCACGAAATTCATCCGCCATTGCACGGCTAATGCCCAACTCAGGATAATCCATCAGACCTTTGTAGGTGATATACTTTGCAGAGTGACAACCCATACATGTATCGGTAAATACCGTAAGACCACGCAACAACTGCGCTTGGCTGGTTACATCCGTGTCCGCATGTTTAAAAACCATGCCTCCACCAGAAGCAAAAGCCAAACCCGATGTCAACATCGCCACACATGCCGCAGCACTTAATAAAATACTTTTTAATTTCATCTTACACTCCCTCCGGCAATGCTTTTGTTTTCTCAAACTTCGGCAAGAATGGTAAAGCAAGGAAGAAGGCGAAGTAATAGAATGTCGCAATCGTACCCGCTATTTTCGTCGCCTCGGTAGTGGTCGTATGTCCACAATAACCAAGCACAATCACGTCAATAAAGAACATGATCACCATGCCTTGATATACAGGACGGTAACGCGCTGAACGCACAGGTGAACGATCCAAGAATGGATAAACAAACAAAATCGCCAACGATGCACCCATAAAGGCAATGCCCACTAATTTCACTTCAAATACACGCAAGATGGTGTACCAAGGTGTTAAATACCACACTGGTGCAATATGCGCTGGTGTTTGCAATGGATCTGCTGGCAAATAGTTGTCCACTTCGATGAAGTAACCGCCCATTTGTGGGTTAAAGAACACGATATACATGTACAGCATCAAAAATGCCGATACAGCAAACGCATCTTTCATGGTCACATAAGGATGGAACATCACCACATTCTTCGGATCATTTTGATCCAAATCAATACCATCAGGGTTGTTCGAGTGTACTGGATGCAAGGCATGCATATGCCCACCACCAATCGCCCCCAACAACAATGGGAACAGATAATGCAAAGAGAAGAAACGATTCAACGTGGGATCACCCACCGAGAAACCACCCATCAATAGTTGACCAATCAAATCACCCAACACAGGTACTGCGCCGAATAAGTTGGTAATCACGGTTGCACCCCAGAAAGACATTTGACCCCAAGGCAACAAATAACCGAAAAATGCAGCGCCTTGCATAATCAACAAAATCACTACGCCCATAATCCAAATCAGCTCACGCGGCTCTTTATACGAACCATAATACATGCCTCTACCCATATGGATATACACCACAAGGAAGAACATAGACGCGCCAACTGCATGCACATAACGCAGCAACCAACCAAAATTCACATCACGCATAATGCGTTCTACCGAATCAAAAGCGACCGAGAAACCACCTGCTGTAAGTTCAGCACTTGGTTTGTAATACATCGCCAAGAAAATGCCTGTGACAATTTGCAAAATCAATACAAACATCGCAATGGCACCAAATACCCACATCCAATTCAAGTTTTTCGGCGCAGGGTATTCAGTCAGTTGCGATTTAATAATCGCTTCTGCACCCGTACGGCGGTCAACCCAAGCAAACAACTTCGTTTTCATGATTGTTTCTAACACAATATCCCCCTTAACCAATCACTACAGTAGTGTCGCCAGTATATTTATACGGCATCACATGTAGGTTATCTGGCGCAGGTGATCCTTTCACCACACGCGCTGAAAGATCATAAAGCGAGTTATGACAAGGACAATGCCAGCCACCCTGCCAATCCGAAGGCACAGAATCGCCCCACTCTGTACGACCTTTGCTTGGTTTGTATAAAGGAATACAACCCAAATGCGTACAACTGGCAATCGCAATTAAATACTCAGGTTTGATAGAGCGTGTTTTGCGTTGCTCTGCTGTTTTCATCCATTCTGCTGAAACCGCTTCAATGGATTCAGAGTTGGGATCTTTTAATTGATCGTCTTGCCCGTCAAGTTGCGCTAACAACTCTGGCGTACGATGCGTTACAAACACAGGTTTACCCTGCCAAGTAATCACTACCATTTGTCCCACAGCAACAGTAGCAACATCGAATTCCGTTGTAGCTGCTGCTAATGTATCCGCAGCAGGCAACATACTTCCTAAAAATGGCACCGCCGTAGCCGCTCCAGCCACTGCACCTAAACCGCCTGCAGCAACGTAGAGAAAATTACGCCGAGAATGATCTGTTTGATCTGTCATTTTTCCCTTCCTCCTCTTGATATCATAAACAACCGAAACTGTTTACTTGTTTAAACTTTTAAGCTTTTTCCGCCAAAGCACGTAGACCTGCAATCGCAGCTTTCACATCAGGTGTGTTATACACCGCAGAACCCGCTACAAAAGCATTCGCGCCTGCACTAGACACTTCTTCAATCGTTTTAGGGCTTACACCACCATCTACATGGATATAAGCATCCGAACCCACAGCATCCAACATGGCGCGTGTTTCTTTAATTTTGTCCGTCACAGCATGGATATAAGATTGTCCACCATAACCAGGGTTCACACTCATCAACAACACCAAATCCGTACAATGAAGTACGTTTTTAATCGTTGAAACAGGTGTAGATGGACATAAAGCAACACCTGCTTTACAACCCAAAGAGCGAATCAATTGCAGTGTACGCTCTAAATGTACACAAGCTTCTTGATGCACAGTAATCATATCTGCGCCAGCTTTGGCAAACGCTTCTACTTGCGTTTCAGGGTGTTCCACCATCAAGTGAACATCCATCACTTTTTTAGTGTGTGGGCGAATCGCCTTGACGATATTATCACCAATGGTGATTGGTGGCACAAATGTACCATCCATCACATCGACGTGAACCCAGTCACATCCACCATCATCAATGGCTTTAATTTCTTTTTCTAAGTTGGCAAAGTCTGCCGATAAAATTGAAGGAGCTATATATACTTTTTTCATAGGGCGAATTTATAACGTTTTTTATCAACATCGTCCAGCAATGATTAACGTTAGATGAAGAAAACATCACCATGTACATGCTTTCAACATCAGCCAAAGCTGCTGTTCAACCGCGCGCATGCTTTGATGTTTTTTACGCACCAAATGAATAGCAACCTGCAAGGCTGGGAAGTCTGCAGAGGTTAAACGTGTGAGAAAACCAGCTTGAATATCCTGATGCACCAAATGTAAAGGCATACGCCCCCAACCCGTGCCCGACTTCATAATGCGTTGTTTGGTCGCAAAGTCATTCACAATCCACTGCGGCACACCATCAATCAAACCTTTGCTTAAAGGTGGCGAATGTACGCTGGTATCACGGACAACAATCATCGTTTCTTGCTCTAAATCGGCTAAAGTGAGGCTATCCAGCATTTCTGCCCACGCAGATTGCCGAGGAACTACCTGCACAAATTCGATGTCTGATAACCTGATATAAGCAAAGTCATCATTCAGCTCAAAGGCATCCGTTATCACCAAATCAGCGTCATCATCCTCTAACCGCTCCATGGTTCCACCTAAATTCTCAATCAACAAGGTGAAACGGGTGGCTGGATAACGTTGCTTTAACTGATTTAATATCGCTATCACAGGCTCAATCGGCACAACCGCACTCACCGCCAATTTCACCTCAGCTTCATTACCCATAGCAAGGTGCTGAGCCAACGTACGCAATTCAAGCTCCTTTTTTAACAAACCCTTCGCTTTTTGATGCAAAGCCAAACCTGCCTCTGTCAATGCTGGTCGGTATGATTCACGGTGGAATAATTGTACATCCAAATCATCTTCCAGCTTTTGTATGCTGATACTCAACGACGATTGGCTGCGAAATACCACTTCCGCTGCCGCCCTAAAGCTGCCTTGCTCCACGATTGCACAAAAATATTTCAACTGTTCTAAAGTCATTCCCACACCTACTACAAAAATGATTGTAAAAAAAAAAAAAGTAATGTATTATATATTGATTTTTAATGTAGGAAGGTCAAAAGTAATGAAAACAAGAAAAA
>JAUZQU010000059.1 GCA_030950835.1 Mariprofundaceae bacterium
GGCCTGAATCATCGGGTAAGACCACACTTGCCCTACATGCCATTGCCCAAGCACAAAAAGCAGGTGGCAAAGCAGCATTTATTGATGCAGAGCATGCCCTAGACCCATCTTATGCAGAAAAGTTGGGTGTAGATGTTGATAATTTGCTTTTATCTCAGCCTGATTGCGGTGAGCAGGCCTTGGAAATTGTGGATATGCTGACGCGCTCAGGTGCCTTGGATATTTTGGTTATCGATTCGGTTGCCGCTTTGACGCCACGCGCCGAGCTTGATGGTGAGATGGGTGCTTCGCATATGGGTTTGCAAGCAAGATTGATGTCACAAGCCTTAAGAAAGTTAACCTCAGCTATTTCACGCACCAACACAACGGTAGTCTTCATCAACCAAATCCGCATGAAAATTGGCGTGATGTTTGGTAGCCCTGAAACCACGACAGGTGGTAATGCGCTTAAATTTTATGCTTCGGTTCGCCTTGATATTCGCCGCACGGGTTCGATTAAAAAAGGCGAAGATGTGATTGGTAATGAAACCAAAGTAAAAGTGGTCAAAAACAAAATGGCACCACCCTTTAAATTGGCAAAATTTTCAATTATGTATGGTGAAGGTGTATCGCATGCGGGTGAAGTCATCGACATGGGTGTGGAATATGGGCATGTGAAGAAAAGTGGATCTTGGTATGCCGTGGGCACGGAGCGCATTGGGCAGGGCAGGGACAAAGCGATCACCTATTTAAAAGAGCACCCTGATATGCTGTTTGAGATAGAAAACAAAGTGCGCGCAGAGCTTGATTTGCCAAGCATTGAAAAAGAAAAACCTGCTAAGCAACAGCCTATAAAAGCTGAAAAACCTAGCAAAACAACAGCGGAAAGTGGTGTCGATAAAACTTGATGTCATCAAAGCCGAGCAGCAGGAAGCGTATGCGTCGGCGGTACGTATGTTGGGCTTGCGTGAGCACAATGAGCTGGAGTTGCGCGACAAATTAACGGCGAAAAAATATGATGAGATTGTCATTGATCATGTGATTGAGCTGTTAAAACATTATGATTATTTGAGTGAAGATAGGTATGCGGCGGCATTTTTGCGTGCGCGCCTCAAATGCGGTGAAACACCTTGGTTGGCGGCGCAAAAGGCAAAGCGAAAAGGTGGCGAAATAGCGGCAGTACAAGCAGCGCAGGATGAAGCTGAGGATAGCTTTGATGCTTGGCAAACATGCAAAGCGTTATTGGATAAACGTGATCCTATGGCTTTAAGAAACAAGGATAAGCGAATCTGGCAGCGTCAGGTTCGCTTTTTGCAAAATAAGGGCTTTGCTTTAAGCACGATTTTGCAAGTGATGAATGATGAGGAACAGTAAACGATGAAAACATCAGAAATTCGTAAGAAGTTTTTGGCTTACTTTGCCAATCAAGGACATGAAGTGGTTGAATCAAGTGCTTTGGTGCCGCATGGCGACCCCACTTTGATGTTTACCAATGCTGGTATGGTTCCTTTTAAACATGTGTTTTTGGGCGATGAAACACGCGCTTATGTGCGAGCAACATCCAGCCAAAAATGTGTGCGCGCAGGCGGCAAACATAACGATTTGGAAAATGTTGGGCATACTTCCCGCCATCATACTTTCTTTGAAATGCTCGGCAATTTTTCGTTTGGTGACTATTTTAAAGAAGAGGCAATTGCTTTTGCTTGGCAGTTTTTGACGGTTGAGCTGGGTTTGGACAAAGGACGTTTGTTTGTCACTGTGTTTGAAGATGATGATGAAGCGTATGATTTATGGACCAAAGGCATTGGTATCAGCCAAGATAATATTGCCCGTATTGGTGCCAAAGATAATTTTTGGAGTATGGGTGATACTGGGCCTTGCGGGCCTTGTTCAGAAATCTTTTATGACCACGGCGAGCATGTATGGGGCGGCCCTCCTGGTACACCAGAAGAAGAGGGTGATAGATTCGTTGAAATCTGGAACTTGGTATTTATGCAGTATGACCGCGATGCCGAAGGCAACTTAAATCCACTGCCCAAACCATCTGTGGATACAGGCATGGGTTTGGAGCGTGTGGCTGCGGTTTTGCAGGGGACACACGACAACTACAGCATTGATTTGTTTCAACACTTGATTCAAGCCGCATCTGCGGTGATTGGTGTGAAGCTGGGTGATAGTGATGAGCAGGATGTGTCGCTTCGGGTGCTGGCTGACCATTTGCGTTCGGTATCCTTTTTGCTGGCTGATGGGGTGTTGCCTGCCAATGAAGGGCGTGGTTTTGTGTTGCGTCGTATTCTGCGCCGCGCTTGCAGACATGGTCGTTTATTGGGCATGAAGCAGGCATTTATGTTTAAACTTGTGCCTGCGCTTGTGGCTGAAATGGGTGATCATTTTGCTGAATTAAAAGAAGCACAATCGAATATTGAACAAGTCATCCGCATTGAAGAAGAGCGTTTCATCAAAACGCTTGATAAAGGATTAACGCTGGTAGAACAAGCAGTTAAAGATGCTGGTGAAGGTGGAACCATACCTGGGAAAACACTATTTTCCTTGTATGATACTTTCGGTTTCCCTACCGATTTGACGGCTGATATTCTTAAAGGTCAAGATATTCAACTGGATATGACTGGTTTTGAAACATGTATGCAAGCGCAACGTGAGCGCGCACGTGCGGCATGGGGTGGCTCTGGTGAATCGGCGCTGCCCAAAGCGGTATTTGAATTGAGAGAGCAGCATGGGGCGACTGATTTCCTTGGTTATACTACGCTCAGTGCAGAAGGTGCGATTTCGGGGCTGATTCAGGATGGAAAATCCGTGCAAAGCATTGAGAAAGGTGAAAAAGCTTGGTTAATCAGCAATCAAACCCCTTTTTATGCTGAATCTGGCGGACAAACTGGTGATGCAGGTTTGGTTTCAAGCAAAAATGGTGTGTTTGAAGTATTTGACACTAAAAAAGTATTGTCCGACTTATTTGTGCATATTGGCAAAGTAAAACAAGGCTCTTTTGCAGTGGGTGGTACGGCATTATTTACGGTGACTGGTGTGCGCCGTGATGCCATTCGGGCTAACCATACGGCAACACATTTGCTGCATGCGGTGTTGCGCGAAGTGTTGGGTGAGCATGTTAAACAAGCGGGTTCATTGGTTAGTGAGCAGCGTTTACGCTTTGATATTAGCCATCATCAGCCTATTTCTGAAGCTGAAAGGTCAGAGATT
>JAUZQU010000006.1 GCA_030950835.1 Mariprofundaceae bacterium
TACGGTTACCGTCTACGAAAAAGGTGCAGAGGTTGTGCGTTTATACCATAGTTTACTCGGGGAGCATGGATTTCGGAAAGGCATGGACTTGTATTTTGAGCGACATGATGGGCAAGCGGTCACCACCGAAGACTTTTTAGCCGCTATGGCAGATGCCAATGCACAAGATTTATCAGCCATGCAATCTTGGTATGAACAAGCAGGCACACCACGTCTCTCTGTTCGCCTAGATTATCATGCAGAGCAACAAAGTTGCACCATACACTTTAGCCAAACTTGCCCCACTACCCCTGAAAAAAGAAACAAAAAGCCTTTTCTCATCCCCATCACTTTAGCACTGTTTGCCAGCAATGGTAAAGCATTGCCCTTGCAACTTGAGCATGAAGACACAGCGCAAGATAACAGCCGAACCTTGCTGCTCGATCAAGAAAAACAGAGCTTCACCTTCACCCATATCCCTCAATGCCCTACCCCTTCATTATTACGCGGATTTTCAGCCCCTGTCACCCTAGATTATCCATATACAGCAGCAGATTATGCCTTCCTCATGCAATATGAAACCGATGATTTTAATCGCTGGGCAGCATCCCAAGCCTTGGCAACACAAAGTTTACTCAACATGATGCAAGATCAAGACAACCATCACACCCAACTTTGCCAAGCCTTCACACATTTATTACAAAACCCCAACATCTCCCCTGCCCTCAAAGCAGAAGCCCTCATCTTGCCTTCAATTGCTGAAATCAGCGAAGCCTTGGTCGCTCAAGGTCAAGCCATTAACCCCGCCTTGATTCAGCAAACACGCCAAGCATTACTAACCCTACTTGCCCAAAATTTAGAAGGTGATTTGCAGCGAACTTATGCCCAAATGTCTGTCCCCTTCTCGTTGGATGACAAGGCTATGCAACAGCGCAAACTCAAGAATGTTTGTTTAACTTATCTCGCTACTCTACACAATGAGAAGCAAGGTGAGATCCAAGGTAAGAGCAGCATACAACTTATATATCAACAGTTTGAACAAGCTGACAACATGACTGATCAATATGCTGCCTTGGCCACTTTAGCCAACACCCAACACCCTCAACGTCAGACCGCTTTAAACAGCTTTGAACAACAATGGGCGCATGAAAGCAATGTGATGGACAAGTGGTTTGCCGTGCAAGCATCTTCCTCGCTGCCTGATGTGTTAACGGATGTGAAAAAACTGCTCAACCACCCTGCCTTTGACATCAGAAACCCCAATAAAGTACGCGCCTTGATTGGCAGCTTTGCCATGCGCAACCATGTCGCTTTTCATGCTGAAGATGGCAGTGGTTATAAGTTTGTTGCTGAACAAGTATGTATATTGGACAAGCTTAACCCACAAATCGCTGCCCGAATCGTACGCGCCCTGATGGACTGGAAACGCTTAGAACCCACCCGACAAAAACACATGAAACAAGCATTACAAAACATTGCAGACAGCACAGATTTATCAGGGGATGTATTTGAAATTGTGAGCAAAAGCTTGCAAGTTCAAGCCTTATGAGACCGTGGGAACTGCTGGACACCAGCCCTGTTGCAGGGCAAGCCCACGACTTGAAACTCTATCGCCGTGGTGATGAATATTCCATCAAAACAGGCCCGATTGAATTGATGAATAGCCGTATGCACGCATCTGAAGATGTGCTGGCAGAATTAGGCTGCAAACATCTGCGCCAACAACGCCAAAGCAAAGTGTTGGTGGGTGGTTTGGGCATGGGGTTCACGCTTGCTAAAACTTTAGAATGTTTAACGGATGATGCAGAGGTTGTGGTGGCAGAGTTGGTACCCGCTGTAGTGCAATGGAATCAAAGCCATTTAGCCCATTTAGCCCATTTTCCACTCAAAGACAGCCGTGTTCAGGTGTTTCATGGGGATGTTGGGCAGTTGATGTCTGCAAAAAAGCTTACTTTTGATGCTATTTTGTTGGATGTGGATAATGGTCCAGAAGGTTTGACTCGCCAAGAAAACGAAGCACTTTATAGTCTGAATGGTCTAAAAAATGCAGCAGCAGCACTCAAAAGTGGTGGTATTTTAGGTGTTTGGTCTGCATTTCCTGCGCCAAAATTCACCAAACGTATGCAACAAGCAGGTTTTCACACCCAAGAAGTACCATGCCGTGCTTTTGCCAAGAAAGGTAGCAAACATATGGTTTGGCTGGGGAAAAAGAAGTGAAAACCCTCCATTTCAACTGCTACAGAGCTTGCTTTAACGTTTTCTAGCCCTTTTTGCTGTTGAACGCCGCGAATATGGTTTCTTTCGCGCTAAATCTGCCTTCACCTTGGACAAAAGTACGCCCGATCTGCTTTCTCCCGATTCGCTTTTACCCGATTTTCCCGATTTGTCTTGGTTAAACTGACCTTCATCTATTTTCTCATAACCACCAAGCGTCAATCCATCTAAAGTAATCGTACCAATGGCATAACGAATCAAGCGCAATGTCGGAAAACCAACCGCCGCTGTCATGCGTCGCACTTGCCTGTTTTTACCCTCACAAATCTCCAAACGCAACCATGATGTGGGAATATTTGCCCGAAAACGCACCGCTGGCTGTCGCGCCCAGAGGTTGGCTGGTGCAGCCATTTTGTCTGCTTGGGCAGCTTTTGTCTGACCATCTTTGAGCAGCACACCACGCCGAAGTTGGGTTATGGCATCATCCGTTATCGCGCCATCCACTTGCACCCAATAGACCTTGCTTTTACCATGTTGAGGGTGGGCAATGTGATGTTGCAATGCACCATTATCAGTGAGCAACAACAAACCCTCACTATCCCTATCCAAACGCCCAGCCGCATAGACATCGGGCAATGGGATATAATCTGCCAAGGTTTGTTTGCTTCCCTTGTCATCACATTGCGGGCTAAATTGGCATAAAACATCAAAGGGTTTATGAAAACGGATGGTGGTCATGGTCGAACACTAGTCAAAGTCAACGCATTATGGAAAGCTAGCCCCATGTTGTTTGCCCCAGACCCAAATATTGAAGCTTATATGCTGGCTAAGAAGTCTGCTGAGAAAAGTTATCCGTTTGGACGTGATGTGGCAGTATTTAAGGTGAAAAACAAGATGTTTGCGCTGATAGGTGAGCGTGGCATCAACCTCAAATGTGACCCTGATGAAGCCATCATTTACCGTTCCATGTTTGATGCAGTTCGCCCAGCTTACCACATGAATAAGGAACATTGGAATACTGTAGCCCTAGAAAGCGATATGCCAGAAGATTTAATCCATAAAATGATTGATGACTCATATGCCTTGGTAGTGGCAAAACTACCCAAAAAAGACCAAAACCATTTAATCGGAGATACAATACCATGAAAATCATACTCATCAGCATTATTACCCTACTGCTGCTCGGATTGTTGGCATATATCGTGATGGCAATATTGTCACAAAAATCACCTGATGACTTGGGTTTACAAAACCAACAACTGCGCCCCTGCCCTGATTCGCCCAACTGTGTATGCAGCGAAAAACAGCCACAGCAAAACAGTGAACATGATATTTCACCCATACAAGGGGATCAAGCTGTGTGGGATAAGCTGATAAGCATCATTCAAAAGCAAGGTGGCAACATCATCAGCCAACAAAACAACTATCTACACGCCACATTTAGCACTTCTATCATGCATTATGTCGATGATGTTGAGCTTAGGTTTGACCAAGCCAAGCAGACCATTCATATGCGCTCTGCTTCGCGTGTGGGGCGCAAAGATTTTGGGATCAACCGAAACAGAGTAGAAGCTATCCAACAAGCCTTATGATCATGATTCTCACCAGCATAAATGATCAACATCAAGCACAAAATATCGCTCAAACCTTGGTGCAAGAAAAGCTGGCTGCTTGTGTACAAATATCTGCAAAAGGACTCTCTATTTACCCATGGCAAGGTGAAATTTGTCAGGATGAGGAGTATTATCTTTGTATTAAAACGAACAAACAACAGCAACAAGCTGTCTTTGACTACTTAGAAACCAATCACCCCTATGATACGCCTGAAATCAT